>JBDTRF010000007.1:0-36181 GCA_039931815.1 Gemmatimonadota bacterium | reverse complement strand
CCGTCGCCACCCGGCACAATCCGATCGATTCCCGGCTGGCCGGGGACTTTGCATACGACTTGCTCAATTCGGTTCCCCCCTACGGAGTGCTCTTCACCTACGGCGACAACGACACGTTTCCGCTCTGGTGGGCCCAGGAGGTCGATGGCATCCGGCAGGACGTCACCGTAGTCTGCCTGGCACTGGCACAAACCGAATGGTATGTCAAACAGCTGCGTGATAACCCGACCCGACCATTCGACGAAGCGCGCGCGCCCGCCATCTGGAAAGGCAAGGCGGGCCCGCGACCGACCTGGCCGCTGCACACCATGACGAACGCCCAGATTGATCAGTTTACCAGTACGGGCACCGTGCTCAAGGACCCGCAGCCGGTCCCGGTCGGTCCCGGGTTCTACACGTTGCCGGCCAATCAATTCATCAATCCCAACCAGATCGTGCTGATCCGGGTCCTGCAGGAAAATGTCGGGAAGCGCCCGGTGTCCTGGAGCATGACGACGGGTCGAGACTTCAAGGGCCTCAACCCCTTCATCCTGCAGCGAGGCATGGCGTTCGAGTTGCAGTCGACCACGCCCGATAGCACTTCGCCCGATATCGACTCACGCCGGGTCGATGGTACCGCGCTTGATGTCAAAACGACCGAGGCGCTCGCCTGGCATACGTACCGGTATGCCGGCCTCCTGGATGCCACCGAGCAGGACGTCGAAAATCTCGAGCCAACGGCCCGGGGCATGACCTACAATCTTGGCGTTCCGTTTACCCAGCTTGCTCTTGCCTACCAGGCCCGGGGTGATCGGGAAAAGATGCTGGCCAATCTCGAGCGCGCGTCCAGGCTTGTCTCTGATCCAAACATCAAAGACGCATTGCGACAGCTCCAACTCGAACCGTTCACCGGGATCACCGACAGCCAGCGAGCCGACAGCCTGAAACCCCGGAGGGCGGATTCGTCCGCCCCACCCAGGCGGTGATCGTCTATGGCTCAACGCTCCCGCCGGCTTCCTTCCGGGTCGGTCGGCGGTTGATCTCGGTCTTGATACGGTCCACGCCAATTTGACGAGGTAGCGCATGGTCATCCGCCGGGCGACTCTCTCCGATCTTGAGCAGGTGCTACCACTTTTCGAAGCCTATCGCCAGTTCTACCATCACCCACCCGATGTGGCGGGGGCCCGGCACTTTCTCAACCAGCGCCTGCTGCTGGAGGATTCGGTCATCTTCCTGGCGGGTCCGCCGGAGCGGCCGACGGGGTTCACCCAGCTCTATCCCATTTTTTCATCCGTGACCTGCCAGCCGCTCTGGCTCCTCAATGATCTGTATGTGATTCCAGGCGGCCGTCGATCTGGGGTAGCGCGGGGTCTCATGGACCGCGCCCGGGATTACGCGGTGGAGACGGGCGCGTGCGGCATTGAACTGGCCACGGCACACACGAACATCGACGCCCAGCGACTCTACGAGTCCCTGGGATATCGACTGGACGAAGTATTCCGTCGATATGAGCTCAAGATCTAACGGGCCTGGAAACGGTCCCGGATGCCTGACCCCAGGTGACCGGCGGCCGCGCCCGAGCCTCGGATCGGGGCTAGCCCGATGCCTGTAACCCTAAGTAAATTCTAAGGCTATGGAATTCTCCGGCCTTTCGGAACGGGTGCATCAGGCCCGTGGCTCCATTGCCGAGCGACAGAAGGCTGGCGGGTGGGCTCATCCGGTCACGCTCATCGCGGTGACCAAGGGCCACGGGCCCGAAGCAGTGCAGGCGGCAGTCGAGGCCGGCCTCCGGGACATCGGGGAGAACAAGGTTCAGGAAGCAACCGCCAAGCAGAACGCGACATCAGAGGTGGCAGCGCGGTGGCACCTGATCGGATCGCTGCAGAAGAACAAGGCGCGCCATGCGACCGGGCGCTTCAGCCTTATTCATTCAGTTGATCGCGAGGACCTCGGTGCCGAGTTGGCGCGACGATCCGCGCCTGGGTCTATCCAGCCGATTCTGGTCCAGGTGAATTGTTCGAATGAACCGCAGAAGGGCGGGGTAGATCCGGAGAGGTTACCCGCGCTGCTCGACCAGCTCTCCGTTATGCTGTCGCTCGAGGTACGCGGCTTCATGACGATGGCCGCGCTGTCGGCGGATGAAGGCGAGCAGCGCCGGACCTTCGCCCTGCTTCGGCAACTGCGTGACACCGCGGTCGCCGCTGGCCATCCCGGGCACGAGCTTTCAATGGGGATGTCGAGTGACTACCTCATCGCCGTCGAAGAGGGTGCGACCATGGTGCGATTGGGGACCCTGCTGTTTGGAGAACGAAGCCGATGACTGACGACGCTTTTCACCTCACGCCACACGACATTCGCGCGCAGGAATTCCAGCCTTCCATGCGCGGGTACAACCGCGTCCAGGTGGACGAGTTCAAGCTCCGGATCTCGGAGGAGGTCGAGCGCCTCCTCCGGGAGCGCGTCCAGTGGGAGGAGCGGCTCAAGAACATGCAGGAGCAGCTGCGGGCCTTTCGTGAGCGCGAACGGGCGATGAACGAGGCATTGATCGCCGCCCAGCAACTGCGAACCGACGCACAGCACCAGGCGGATCGTGACTCGGAGGCGATCATCCGCGAAGCCAGGGCGCAAGCGATGCTCGTCATCTCGGCGGCGCAGCAGGACGAGATCGGGGTTCGGGAACGCCTGGAGTCGGTCCAGCGACAGTTCTCATCCTATCTCGCGAATTTCCGCGCCCTGCTCGAGCGACAGCTCGCCGAGGTCGATGGCCTGCAGTCACATACCCAGGCCATGTCCCAGATCCAGACCGAAATGGTATTGAAGCGCCAGGCATGAGCACGCTAAATACTCCTTCCTTGCGCGAGCGGATCGCGACTGCCGTCAAGGCGATTCGGGGTCACACGGCCGCGACGCCGGAGATTGGCATCATCCTGGGCACTGGATTGGGTGGCCTGGCACAGGACATCGCGGTCGACACCACGATTCCCTACGAAGGCATTCCGGGGTTTCCGCTTTCCACCGTGGAAACGCACGCGGGCAAACTGTTGCTGGGACGACTGGGCGGGAAGGCCGTCGTCGCGATGCAGGGGCGATTTCACCGGTACGAAGGATACGACCTGGGCCAGGTGACGTTTCCGGTTCGGGTGATGCGAGCCCTCGGCGTGAAAACGCTCGTCGTTTCCAATGCGTGCGGCGGGATGCATCCACTCTGGGAAGCGGGAGACCTGGTCCTCCTCGCCGATCACATCAACCTGATCGGCGAGAACCCGCTCACAGGTCCGAATGATGACACGCTGGGCCCGCGTTTCCCCGACATGTCGATGCCGTACGACAAGGATCTTCGGGTGCTCGCGCGAACCGTCGCGACCGAGCTCGGCATCACGCTTCGGGAAGGCGTGTACGTGGCGGTCAGTGGTCCGAACCTCGAGACTCGCGCGGAATACCGGATGCTCCGGGCAATGGGGGCCGACGTCGTGGGAATGAGCACGGTGCCCGAAGTGATCGTCGCCCTGCATGGTGGAATGCGGGTCATCGGGATTTCCATCATCACGGATCAGTGTCTTCCTGATGCATTGGAACCGGCGGAAATCGGCCGGATCATCGAGACCGCGAAAAAAGCAGAGCCCGCGCTCTCCCGGCTGGTCACGAAAATCGTGGAGCGGCTCGGGTGACAACTTACGCCCCGTGGCCGGACGCCACGCCGGATACGATGGAGCGGGAGCTGCTCGAGATCTGGAAAAAGGAAGGCCTCTTTCGCCAGACGCTCGAGCAGACGCGGAATGGCGCACCCTACGTGTTCTTCGAGGGGCCGCCGACGGCGAACGGACGTCCCGGCATTCACCACGTCTTTTCTCGCACCATCAAGGACCTGATTTGCCGGTTTCACACGATGCAGGGCGAGTCCGTCACCCGCATCGCCGGGTGGGACACGCATGGCCTTCCCGTCGAAATTGAGGT
Organism: Gemmatimonadota bacterium; assembly: GCA_039931815.1. GTDB lineage: Bacteria > Gemmatimonadota > Gemmatimonadetes > Gemmatimonadales > GWC2-71-9 > DASYPP01. Next base: position 32,248 of record JBDTRF010000007.1, on the reverse strand, counting down.
CGAAAAGCAGCTCGGTCTCAAGGGCAAGAAGGATATCGAGACGTACGGCGTGGAGCGCTTCAATCAGCTCTGCCGTGAAAGCGTATTCAAATACAAGAGTGACTGGGAGGCGCTCTCGGACCGGATTGCTTTCTGGCTCGACTACGATCACCCGTACATCACGTATACCAACAATTATGTCGAGTCCGTATGGTGGCTCCTTCGGCGGTTGCACGAGAAAGGCCTGCTCTATCGCGGTCATCGCGTGCTGCCGTACTGTCCCCGCTGCGGCACGGTTCTCTCCAGTCATGAACTGGCCCTGGGCTATGAGGACATCGAGGACAAGTCGGTGTACGTGGCGTTTCCTCTGGAAGATGGATCCGGCCGGGAGCTGGTCGTCTGGACCACGACACCGTGGACGTTGCCCTCGAACGTCGCGGTGGCGGTCAATCCGAAGCTGGAGTACCTGACGCTGGAGGTGCTGAACGGCCTACTGGCAGGACGAAAGCTGATCGTCGCCAGGTCGCGCGCCCACGCTCTCTTCAAGGTGGTTGAAGCGGGAATTGATCCCGGCAAGCCGGGGCCGCTCAGCGAAGCCCGTGTGGTTGGCCAGATGGATGGGCAGAGCCTGGTGGGTCTGACGTACCGTCGCCCGCTGAATGTGGTCCCGCTTCCGGCAGACAGCACGCATTCCATCGTCGTTCCGGGAGATTTTGTCACTGCCGAGGACGGCTCGGGCATGGTGCACCTGGCACCCGCATTCGGGTCCGATGATTTCGCGGCGGGAAAGCAGCATGGCCTGGCCCTGGTCCGGCCGGTGGGCACCGACGGAACCTTTCAAGGGACGAGTTGGCCTGAACTCGAGGGAAAACTCGTCACGGCGAAGGAGACTAACGACCTCATCATCCGGCGGCTCAAGGAGGATGGCCTTCTGCTCAGCGTCGAGCAGCATCGGCATTCGTACCCGCACTGCTGGCGATGCCGAAGCAAGCTGATTTACTACGCCCGGGATTCCTGGTTCGTGCGAACCTCCGCGGTGAAAGAGCGGATGCTCGAATTCAACCGCCAGGTTGGCTGGCATCCACCGGAAGTCGGTGCCGGACGATTTGGTGAATGGCTCGAGAACAACGTCGATTGGGCGCTGTCGCGGGATCGCTATTGGGGCACGCCGCTCCCCGTGTGGGTGTGCGAGGCGGACGCGGACCATGTCGAGGTCGTTGGGACCTATGACGACCTGGCTCGACACTGGGGCAAACCGTTGCCGGAGGGTTTCGATCCGCACAAGCCCTACATCGATCAATACACCTGGTCCTGCTCCTGTGGCGGGACCATGCGCCGGGCGACCGAGGTCATCGATACCTGGTTCGATTCGGGTTCGATGCCGTATGCTCAATGGCATTACCCGTTTGAGAACAAGGAAGAATTCGAGCGACATTTCCCGGCGGATTATATCTGCGAGGGAGTCGATCAGACCCGGGGATGGTTTTACTCCCTGATTGCGATTGCCACCGCCGCCTTCGATCAGCCGGCCTATCGCAATGTGATCGTGAACGACCTGATCCTCGATGCCGAGGGCCAGAAGATGTCCAAAAGCCGGGGCAACGTGGTCGACCCATGGACCGTGCTGGGGGAGTTTGGCGCGGACACGATCAGGCTCTACCTGGTCACGTCCAGCCAGGTCTGGCTTCCCAAGCGGTTCGACGTCCGGGCCATCGCGCCGAGCACGGCAAAGTTCAGCGACACACTGCGGAACACCTACGAGTTCTTTGCCCGCTATGCCGGGGACTGGAAACCGGGGCAGGATCGTCCCGCGCTGGAGCGATCCGATCAGTGGATTGTCGATCGTCTCGAGTCCACCGTGCGGGCCCTTTCGCGGTCGCTCACCGAGTACGACGTCACGACCGGGACCAAGGAACTGCTTCGGTTTGTGATCGACGACGTGTCGAACTGGTATGTGCGGATAAATCGGAAACGCTTCTGGGCGGTGGACCGTGCTGCCGACCCGGCCGCCCTGTATACGCTGCATCGCGTCCTGACGACGGTTGCCCGGATGCTGGCTCCAGCGGCTCCCTTCATGAGCGACTGGATGCACCGGCAACTGGCGGGAACTTCGGTGCACCTTGCGGGGTTCCCGGTAGCTGGTGCCGAACGCGACGACAGCGGACTCCATGCCGCCATGGACGGCGTCCGCCGCCTTGCCTCCATGGCTCGCGCGGTGCGCGAGCGGATCAAATTGAACGTTCGACAACCGGTCGCGCGGGCGCGGGTGGCGGTCCCTTCGGTGGTTCACGGTGCCATGTTCACCGAACTGCTGGAGATTCTACGGACCGAGGTGAATCTGAAGGACGTGGAGGTGGTCGCATCCGATACGGACCTCGTCCGGCTCAAGGCCAAGGCGAATTTCCGATCCCTCGGCAAGCGGTACGGCAAAGACACACCGAAAGCCGCCGCCGCTGCCGCCCGGCTGGGCCCGGACCAGCTGCGGAGCCTGGAAAACGGTGGCGAAGCGAAGGTGGATGCCGATGGGATGGTCTACGTCTATCTTCCCGACGATGTAACCGTGGAGCGGGAAGTGACGACGAGCTGGGCCGTCGAATCCGAGGGGCCGTACGTCGTGGCTCTCGACCCGGAATTGACCGCCCCGCTCCGGTTGGAAGGGCTCGCCCGGGAGATGGTGAACCGGGTGCAGCGGTTACGAAAGGAAGCAGGCTACACGTATACCGCCCGGATCGTACTGGGCGTGCAGGGCGCCGATTCAGTGGTGGAGGCGGTCACCACTCATGCGGCGTTTGTGAAAGAAGAAACCCTGGCCCGGGAACTGGTCCTGGGGTCCCGTATTCCTGCCCCGGACCTGGAGCAGGAGATCGACATCGACGGTCACCAGGTGACGGTCGGTGTCCGGCTCTTTGATGACGGCCGGCCGAACAGCGGCGTGTCAGACTCAGACAATGGACGGAAAGCCAAATGAATAAGAAGAACCTCGCGCACTTCGAGAAGCGGCTGCTGGAGGAACGCGCTCGGGTGATGAAGGAGCTGGGATACTACGATGAGTCCTTCAACGCGACCCTGCAGGGTGCGGATGGTGACCTTTCGTCCTACTCGTTCCACATGGCGGACCAGGGTACCGATGCCATGGAGCGGGAAAAGCAGTTTCTGTTTGCGTCCCAGGAGGGGCGGTACCTCTGGCACGTGAACGAAGCGCTGCGCCGGTTGTACAAAACCCCGGACAAGTTCGGGTTCTGCCACCAGTGCGGGGCCGAGATCAACTTTGAACGCCTCGATGCGCTGCCCCACGCCCGGCTGTGCATCACCTGTAAAGAGAAGGAAGAGGATGCCAAGCGCCGCTGACCGGCGGATCTTCTGGACCGCGGTTGTCCTGGTACTGATCTTCGATATTGCGACGAAGCTGGTGGCGGAGGCCACGCTCCTTCGCACGACCGGCGTATCGGTGTTCGGCGAGTGGTTTCAACTTCGCCTCGTGCACAACCCCGGTGCGGCCTTCGGGCTGCACCTGGGACCTTACTCACGCTGGATATTTTTCGCCGTGGCGGCGTTCGCGGTGGTCCTCCTCAACCGCATGTCGAGAAACACGCCGGAGGGAGACTGGTTTCGCCAGCTGTCGCTGGGACTCATCTGCGGCGGCGCGGCGGGGAACCTGATCGACCGTATCCGGAGCAGCCAGGGCGTTGTCGACTTCATTGATATCGGCCTGGCGACACTCCGGTGGCCGACGTTCAACGTAGCCGATATCGCGGTCAGTTGTGGCGCCGTCGCCCTGGCCATCTCGCTCTGGCGGGAGGATTCCCGGCAGGTGAATGCGGAGCCAGAGGCATCGACCACTCCGACGCTGACTCCCCCGTAACAATGAAGAGCGTACACCGTGCCATGTGTGATGTGGTTTAGCTCCGGGCTCGAGGCTCGAAACATGGTACGTTGTTCATCCCGCTTCGCGTGCTGTTCCCTCCCATGGTGACCGAGTTCAGCGTCACCACACCGACCTCTGAGCGACTCGACCGTTACCTCGCGGAACAGCTGGCGATTTCCCGCACCCAGGCCGCACGTCTCATTGGCGACAAGGCGGTCCAGGTCAATGGCGCGGTTGCGCGCGCATCACGGCTGCTGGCGTCGGGCGATCGGGTCGCCGTCACCTATCTCGAGAACAAGGAGCCGCGCACGATCCAGCCGGCTCACATTCCGCTCACGATCGTGTTCGAGGATGAGCATCTGATCGTCATCGACAAGCCGGCGGGACTGGTGGTGCATCCGGCCCCGGGGCATTGGGACGACACCCTGGTCAACGCGCTCGCGGCTCGAGGGACGACGCTGTCCGGCGTCGAAGGCCGGCCAGGTATCGTGCACCGCCTTGACCGGGACACATCGGGACTCATGGTGGTGGCGAAGACCGACCTTGCTCATCGACGGCTGGGGGCGGCGCTTGCCGCGCGTCAGGTCACCCGCCGCTACGCCGCGCTGGCGTGGGGCCATCTCGACGAAAGCCCGACCGTCATTGATGCGCCGCTCGCGCGCCATGCCCGTGATCGGAAACGAATCACGGTGACCGAGGGTGGCCGCACGGCGCGGACCGACGCATATGTGGTAGCTCGCTTCGGGGTTTGTGATCTGCTCCGGCTCGAATTACACACGGGCCGAACTCACCAGATTCGGGTCCACCTCGCCCATATTGGGCACCCCGTCATCGGTGACCCGGTCTATGGCGGCGGCGGAAGCCGGCGGATATCGGGTGGCCCCAGGCTTCTGGCGGACCGCATTGATTCCTCCGTTACACGCCAATCGTTGCACGCTGCCTATTTGTCGTTCCGTCATCCGGCTTCTGGAAGCCCCGTGGAGTACATCTCCGAGTGGCCTGCCGATTTGGCCATGGTGCTGAAGTTGGCAGCGGGGACAACTCCCGTTGCTGAACACCTGAATCTACGGTATCTTGGTTTCTTTGAAGGACATGGCTGATACCTCTCTGGTTTCCCTCGTGGTCTTCGGGGTGGGCGATCTGGTGTGCGCTCTTCCAGTCAAGGCCGTGAGCGAAATCGTACCGGCTCAGCTCGCGGTGCGAATCCCTGGCGCCCAGGAGGGAGTTCAAGGTCTCGTCAATGTTCGAGGTCGCCTGCTCACCGTCGTGGACGGTCGGCGGATGCTGGGACGAGACAGTGCTGAACCGGCTCCGGAACCTTCGATACTCCTGCTCAAGGTCAACGGCCGGCCCCTCGGCCTCCTGGTCGATCAGGTACACGACCTGGTCCATCTGCCGGAGAGCGCACTGGAAGCACGCGGCACTCTTCCCGGGGTGGACCCGCGGGTAGTCGCCGCAGTTGGTCGTTGGGAGAGTCAGGTTTTCGTGGTACTGGATGCTGATGTGGTGCTGGCCCCGGTGTTCGGCGGATAGGGTTTCACCAGACGAAGGCGCGCAGGCCGTGCGCGCCCTCGGCCAGGTCTACCGCTCTGAGGGACCGTTACGGCGCGAGGAGGAGCTTTCGTGGGTCATACGGTACTCGTTTGCGACGACGCGATATTCATGCGGACCATGATCAGCGACATCCTTGCCCAGGCGGGATTCGAGGTCGTGGGAGAGGCCGAGACTGGACGCCAGGCGGTAGAAAAATATCGCCAGCTCAAACCGGATCTCGTTACCATGGATATCGTCATGCCTGACATGGGCGGCATTGAAGCCGTACGCGAGATCTGCCGCGCCGATCCGGACGCGAAGGTTCTCATGTGCAGCGCGATGGGCCAGCAGGCGCTGGTCGTCGAGGCCATCCAGGCTGGCGCGAAGGACTTCGTGGTCAAACCATTTCAGCCCTCCCGGGTGCTCGAGGCGGTCCAGCGCGTCCTCGGCTGACGCCATGGACCTTTCCCGCTACGCCAATCTCTTTCTCGCGGAAAGTCGCGAGCATCTCCAGGCGTGTAACCGGCTCCTGCTGGAGCTGGAGCGGACCCCTCATGCAAGCGAACCCGTGGTGGGCATTTTCCGGGCGATGCACACGCTCAAGGGAATGGCGGCAACCATGGGGTACGAGAACATCGCCGCCCTGGCGCACCACAGTGAGAACCTGTTATCGGTTTTGCGGGAGCGCGTCGCGGGAGCGGAAGGCGATCTGATCGACCTCCTGTTCCGCGCCGTCGACACGCTGGAACAATCGATTGACGAAGCGATTGCCGGCCGGGATGATGGCCTCAACTTCAGTACGCTCCTGGCCGAGCTCGATAACGCCGCCTCGCAAGCCCAGTCCCGCACGGGTGAAATGCGGGCGGTTCGTTCGGCCCGGGAGACCGTCGAAGCAAGCATCGCGGGAGCGGCCGCGGCCGCGCCTTCGACCGGCAAGCTGGTGCGAGTCTCGATCAAGGCCGACGCGGTCATGCGGGGAGGCAGAGCCGCGCTGGTCATGAAGCGGGCGGAAGCGCTGGGACATGTGACCGGTCTTCGGCCGGCGGTTACCGCGTTCGAACAACAGGACTTCGACGGGCGCTTTTCTTTCCGCTTGCATACCGATGTAACCGACGTGGTGATCGAAGCCGCCATTCGAGGCGCCGGCGATGTGGACTCGGTGGCGATTGGCGAGGCACCGGTCCCGGCCCCGATCGAAGATCCCGTGACCAATGGCGGGACTCGGCACATCCGGGTCGATCTTCGCCGGCTCGATGCGTTGATGAACCACATGGGTGAGCTGGTGGTCGCCAAGGGCCGGCTGGCGGAAGTGGTCGCCCAGACGCCGACGCCGGATCTCGAGGCCGTGAGCGCCCGGATCAGCAGGCTGGTGTCGGAGATGCAGACCGAAGTCATCCAGTCGCGGCTCACCCCGGTGTGGCAGGTGTTCGATCGTTACCCGCGCGTCGTGCGCGATCTGGCTCGGCAACTGGGGAAACGAGTCGATCTGCAAATCGAAGGCGGGGATATCGAACTGGATCGGGCGATCCTCGACGAGATTGGCGATCCCCTTCTCCATCTGCTCCGAAACGCGGTGGATCACGGCATCGAATCCACGGCCGAACGTCGCCGGCTGGGCAAGCCTGAAATGGGTCGTATCGTCCTCGCCGCCGCCCGGGATCGCAGCGGTGTCGCGGTGCGGGTCTCGGACGATGGTCGAGGGGTGGATCGCACCAAGATCGCCGAGCGCGCGGTTCGTGACGGCATCATGGACTCGGTTACCGATCAGCTGACCGATGATGTCCTGCTCAAGGTCCTGGGCCGACCAGGCTTCAGTACGGCGGCGACGGTCACGGATGTCTCGGGTCGCGGTGTCGGCATTGACGTGGTCCTGACCCGGGTCAGGGCGCTGGGCGGAGCCGCGAGCATCGAATCGGAAGTTGGTCGCGGGACGACGATCGTGCTTCGGTTGCCGGTGACTCTCGCGGTGTTGCGTGTGCTCCTGACCCGGGTTGGACGGGAGCGCTACGCGGTGCCACTGGCCCACGTCGCCGAGACCGTGGAGTTTGACACCGCGAGAACGACGTCCATGGGTGGCAAGGAAGCGTTCGTGCTGCGGGACCGGGTGATTCCGACGACGCGACTTCGCGAGCTGCTCCAGGTTCCGGATGGCGGAGCGCCGATCCGTCCTCCCGCCGTCATCCTCGAGTCCGGGAATCGCAAATCGGCGCTGGTGGTCGATGCGTTGCTCGGGCAGCAGGAAATCGTGGTCGAGCCGTTTGAGGCGCCCCGCGGGATGTTCCCGCTTTTCAGCGGTGCCACCATCCTGGGTGATGGCGAGCCGGCGCTGATCCTGGACGCCGCCGCGCTGGTGTGACGGGGCGTGGACCCCGGCGCCAGTCGGGCAGGACTGAACGAGGACCGCCGGTCACCACGCGGACGCATGCTGGTTTTGTTGGGTTCGTTCCCTGGCTCTGGAGTGGTTAATGGACGACATCCGAAACTTGCAGGAGCTGCAGCTCGACGCCCTTCGTGAGGTGGCCAACATTGGCGCCGGTCACGCGGCAACTGCGCTCTCGCAGATGACCAGCCGCAAGATCATGATCAGCGTGCCCGAGGTGAACATCACCCGGCTCGAGCAGGTCGCCGACGTCCTGGGCAAACCGGATGATGTCGTCGCCGCGGTGCTGATGCATATGATGGGAGACCTCACCGGACGGACGATGATCATCTTCCCCCGCGAGTCCGCCAAGATGCTCTGTGATATCCTGCTCCGGCGGAACATCGGGACCACGCAGGAGTTCGGCGTCATGGAAGAATCCGGCCTCAAGGAAGCCGGTAATATCCTGAGCAGTGCCTACCTCACGGCCTTGAGTGATTTCATGGGCATGATGCTGCTTCCCTCCGTGCCCAGTCTGGTCATCGACCTGGCGGGCGCCATCCTCACCACGACCTACCTCAACTTCGGGTATGAGCGCGACTTCGTGTTCTGCCTGGAAACCGAATTCCAGTTTACCGACGAGGCCAAAGGGCTCCGGGGTCACTTCCTGCTGATGCCTGATCTTGCGTCGCTCCGTGCGGTGTTCGACGCCATCAGGCTGACCTGATCCCGGATGGCCGGCGGCCCAGTCCTGTCGGAGCGCGATCTTGCGGTCCTGCGCTCGTTTGCCCGCCGAATCGATTCCTCGGACGCCGGGGCACATAACAATCTTGGTGTGCTCTACTACCAGAAGGGCCTGGTCGCCGAAGCCATCGCGGAATTCACCCGCGCGCTGGAGCTGGACACCAAGATGCAGGTGGCCCAGACCAACCTCGAAATCGCCTATCGCAATACCGGGTACTACGACAGCCGTGTGGCCGAACTGCATGAGCGGCTGCGCAAGCAGCCGGACGATCGCGAGTCGCGCTGGGAACTCGGACGCACGTATGCCTCGCTCGGCCATCACGATGATGCCATTCGCGAGTTCGAGGTTCTTCTCGCTCGCGAGACCGGCGATGTTCCGACCCTGATTCAGCTGGGACTGGCGCTCAAGGCGAGCGGTCGGCTCGAGGAAGCCTGCGAGCGCTTTGGCCAGGCCCGTGACCTAGATCCCGAGAGCTCGCTGGCCCTTTTCTATTACGGGGAAGCGCTGTATAACCGCGGCCTGAGCGACCAGGCCCGGAGTGTCCTGCAGGAAGCCGTCGGTCTCAATCCCGACAACGCCGACGCCCACTACCTGCTGGCGTTTCTCTACGGCGACCTGGGCCAGCACGAGGCCGCCCGTGCCGCCACCAAGCGCGCCATCGCGCTCAACCCGACGTTTGCTCGCGCCCATACCAACCTTTCACTCCGCCGCCGCACCGGTTCCAACCGGGTCATCGCCGATGGCAGCGCCGAGCTTCGCCGGCCCTCCCTGGCGGTGGGCCCCACGCTGGCGCACTACAACCTGGGGCTCGCCTTCCGGCAGAAGGGTTACTACGTCGAAGCGCTGCGGGAATACCGCCTCGCTCTCGAAAACGGGGAGGATCGCCGGCTGACGCTCCAGGCCATGGCGGAGGTGCACCTGCTCCGGCGTGATCTCGGGGCGGCCCTCGAGCTGTACGACTCGCTGGTCGTGGAATTCCCGGATTCCCCCAAGCTGCAGAACGAGCGCGGTGTGTGTCTCCATCAGGCCGGCCGCCGCGATGAAGCGGCGGACGCGTATCGCAAGGCGATTGCGCTCGACAAGAACTATTCCCTTGCGTGGAACAACCTCGGTGTGCTGCAGAGCCATCTCGCCGGGAGCGATGAGGCGCTCGAGGCGTTTCACCAGTCACTCCGATCCAAACGTGACCTGGTGACCGCGCACCTGAATCTGGGACTGCTGCTCCTCCAGCGCCGCCGGCTCCAGCTGTCCCTCGAAGCCTACCGCCAGGTGCTCGCGGACTTTCCGAAGAACGCGGTGGCCTGGAATGGTATCGGTCTCGTGCTCACCGAACTCAAGCGCTTCTCCGATGCGAGAAATGCGTTCGCTCGAGCGGTAGAATCCGATCCGGAGAACGCGTCGGCGCACTATAATCTGAGTTTCACGCTGAGCCAGCTTGGTGAGTTTGACGGCGCCCTGCGCGAAACCAAGCGCGCCCTGGAGCTGGAGGCATTCTACGTTCCCCAGAAATACTCCCTGGCGATCGATCTCCAATACGAAGATCCGACAATCGCGATCGTGCCCGAGATCTCGGCCGACGTTGCCACTGAGGATATTGGTTCTGACTTCACCTTCGATCAGCGGCTGCTGGACCAGGTGTTTCGCGATCTTGCGCCGCCGATCGAAGCGGCGCCCGCCGCCACCTCCCAGGGTGAGGATCCACTCGCCTTCGCCCGCGAGTGCATCAGCAAGGGGCTCCTGGAGCGGGCGGCGGCGGAACTGGATCGCGCGATTGGCCGCGGGGCATCGAAGGCCGCCGCCGCTATCCTCTCCGGGCATATTTTCGCCAAGCGAGGACTCCATGGCGAGGCGCTGGAACGCTATCGCGAGGCGCGGCTGGAGCTGGCCACCGATGATGACGCCGCACTCGGCGAGATCAAGGCGCTGCTTGCGCTGGACCGCTCGAAGGAAGCCGGCACTCTGGCGGAGGACATTGTCGTCCGCCGTCACGATAACGTGGAGATCCTGGTCGCCGCGGCGCGTACCCGGCTCGCCAACGGCAACCCGGTCGGTGCGCTCGACCTGGTAAAGGAAGCCCAGGTCCGGGCACCCGGTCGCCCCGACCTGCTTCAGCTCCAGGCGCGAGTCGCCGTTCGGCTGGGAGACATTCCCGCCGCCATCGAAGCCTATCAGGGCGCGCTCCAGCTGGATGGCTCGCTCGCCCAGGTCTGGTGTGACCTGGGATCGCTGGAAGAGCAGCGGGAGAACTGGGCCGGGGCTCGGGCATCCTATGAACGAGCGCTCGATCTCCTTCCCACGTTTGTGGAGGCCGCGCTCGCCCTGGCCGACCTGCTGCGCCGAACCGATTCCCCTGCGTCCGCGCTCGAAGTGCTGGTGAATCTGCTGATCAACGATCCGTTCGAACTCGATGCGCTTCAGCTGCTGGGCCGCGCCCTGATCGACGACGGCAGGCCGGAGCGCGCGCTTGAATCATTTGGCCGAATCCTGAAGTTCGATCCGGATCACACCGGCGCGCTCTACTACGCCGGCGTGGCCCTCACCCGCATGCGACGATATCACCAGGCGGTGCAGCTCTGGGAACGGGTCGTCCAATCCGATCCTGCCTCGAGCTTTGCCCAGCTGGCACGAAACGAAAGTCGCTCAGCGCGAGATCTCCAGCACATTTTTGTCGCGAAGGCATCATAACGTGGCCATCGAAGGCCCCCTGAAGGAACTCGGAATTCACGATGTCTTCCAGCTGCTGGACCTGAGCCGGAAGACGGGCGTGCTGCGGGTGCGCTCCGAGATCCGGCAGAATGCCGGCATGGTGTTCTTCGATAAGGGCGGTGTCATTGGCGCCGAGATCCGAAGCAACCCGCACCCCCTCGGCGGACTGCTGCTCCGGGCCGGCAAGGTGTCGGAAGAAGATCTCACCCGCTCCCGGGCGATGCAGCAGAATGGGGATCCCCGACGCCTGGGAGAAATCCTGATCGACATGGGGTCGATCAGCCGGCGCGAACTCGATCGCCAGGTCCGCCTGCAGGTGGAGGAAGTGATCTTCGAGTTGCTGAGCTGGGCGGAGGGATACTTCTCGTTTGAAGAAGGCGAGGTCACCGAAACCCCGGCCGAAGCGGACATCCGGATCACCACCGAAGCGCTGGTAATGGAGGCGGCGCGCCGGATTGACGAGTGGTCCCGCATCGAGTCCAAGATCCCGCACCTGGGGATTGTGCCCCGACTCGCGCCTCCCGCGAATGACAACCCGCTCGACCTCATTCCATTCGAGTGGGAAGTGCTGGCGGCGATCGACGGAGGCCAGGACATTCGCGGGATCTCCATTACCCTGGCCCGGTCCGAGTTCGAGGTTGCCAAGACGCTATTCGGTCTCGCCAGCGCCGGAATTATCCAGCTGGAGGATCCCAGCTCACATCCCCGCGAACAGGGCGGGGGACGGGAGTTGGCCATTCTGCTTGGCCGAGCCGAAAACGCCCTCATCGCCGGTGACGTTGATACTGCCAGGATGGTCGCGGAGGAAGCCGCGACACTCTATCCCGACCAACCCATGGGGCACGTCGTCCTCGGCCGGGTGTTCCTCGCCGCTCGTCGATTTCCCGAGGCGGCGACATCGGTTCATCGCGCGCTGCAGCTGGATCCTGATTTCGTGACCGCGTGGCGGCTCTGGGCGCTGTGCCTCGCGGCCCAGGGACGCTTTCGGGAGGCAACGGAGGCGTGCGATCACTGGAATGGTGCCGGAGAGATGGCGCCCGAAGAGACGGCGCATGCGGCGACAGTGCGCGCGGTGCGGGAAGCTTCCGCGACCCTGGATGAAGCGCTGCGAGGCTCTGGTGAGTGATGACATCCGGGGAATGAGCGCGGAGCTGGCCGCGGATCCGACCAGTCTCGTTTTTCTTCGCCTGGGAGAGGCGCTGCGCCAGGCGGGACGCCTGGAGCCCGCGGCCAAAGTCGCGCTCCAGGGGCTGACTCGCTATCCCAACCTGCCCGAGGCGCATGATTTGTACGCCCGGGTCCTGGTGGACCACCAGGATCTGGAAAGCGCGTTCGACGAATGGGACACCACACTGCGCCTCGATCCGGCTCACGGCGGGGCTCACAAAGGCCTGGCTTTTCTCTACTGGCAAGCCGGAGATCTTGCTTCTGCCAAACGACACCTGGAAGCCGCCACTGCCGATCTTCCGGGGGATAGGCAAGTACTATCCGCGTTGGCAAAAGTGCAGGAGAAGCTGGCGGAGGCGGAGGCCCGGCCGGTGCCCGCCCCTGACACCGTCGCGTCGGAGCCGCCACCGCCTCCGCGAGACTTGCTGGCGCCTCAACCACCGGCACCCCGTTTCGAGGTGGAGGATGCGCCGGCGTCCGCCGGGGCTGAGCGAAGTGCCACGCCGATGAGTGACCAGTTGCTGGAGGACGACGGCCTTCTCCTCGTCGACGCGGCCGGCATGCGTCTCCTTGGCACACTTGATCGAGCCGGTGGGATTGCGGTGGCGGATCGGGTGGCGGCCGAGCTGGCCGGCGTGTCCAAAGAGGCGAATCGGGCCGCGCGATTGCTCGCGCTGGGCGAATGGAAAAGTCTCGCGCTCGAAACCGGCACCGCCAATTTCGTCCTGGCGGCTCCCACTGCCGAGACGCTGCTGCTCCTCATGCGGGATACCGCGGTCCCGATGGGACGGGTGGCGATCGGCGCGGCTCGAGCCGTAGATGCCGCCAGGCGGTGGCTGGAGGAGTCCGCATGAGTTCGCACCAGGAATCCCTGGATGCGCTCACCGCGATCCCCGGTGTGCGAGGTGCGATGCTGACCAATCGCCTCGACGGCATCGTCGTGGCGGAGTCGATCATGGAAGATGTCGAAAGTGGGGCCCTGGCCGCACTCGCGACGAGCCTGGCGCGGAGGCTGGAAACCGCCGCGATGGCGGCCAGTGGAGGCACCGCCGGGTTTCTTCATCTCCAGGCCACAGCAGGAGCCCTCTTTGTCTCGCCGGCCGGACCGGATCTGCTCCTGGTTGTAATTGGAGACAAGGGCGTCAACGTCGGGCGGACGCGATTGGAGATGACGCGAGTGGCCGAGGCGGTGGGCTGATGCGATCGGTAGAGCCGTGGGTTGTCGGGCCGCTCGAGGAGTTCCTGGGAGAGTCATCGGCCCGGCTGGTGTTGATCATGACCAGCTCGGGCCAGGTGATCGCGCAGCACGGATTTACCCGGGCACTCGATGTCATGTCGGCCGCGGCACTGGGTGCCGGCATTGTCGCGTCCGCGCAGGAACTCGCCAGGATCATGAGTTGGCCCGCCTTTGCCACCATGGTTCACCAGGGGACCCGGCAAGGGCACTTCCTCGCGCGGTTCGACACGCCGCGGGGCATGTGGATTGGGCTCGTCGTGTTCGGGCCAGAGACGTCCCTGGGCCTGGTCCAGCTCTTTTTTACTCAATTGATAACCCAGCTTCGGGCCGTCGCTCCCGTTGAGGTAGAACGGCGTGACGTCCTGGCGGCGGACTTTGAGCGGGATTTGAACACGAGCCTGAGGACCTTGTTCGGGAGATAACGAAATACCGCAGGTGCCGGTGAGTGGTACCGGGGTTAGAGTTTGTGATTTCCAGAGGGGATACACGATGGGCGATCAACCATGAAATTCACCATGTCACACGCTACGTGTCATATGCCATCAGCAAGCGCCAAGCGATCAGCGACATAAATGTCACTCGTCAACTTCACGACCCGCGAAATCACCTGCAAGATCGTCTACTACGGACCCGGTCGGTCCGGCAAGACGACCAATCTGCAGTACGTCTATGGGCGCGTTCCCGAGTCGCGACGCGGCAGGATGGTGTCGCTGGCGACCCAGACGGACCGCACCCTGTTCTTCGATTTCCTCCCGATCGATCTGGGTGTGATCTCGGGGTTCAACACCCGGTTCCAGCTCTACACGGTACCGGGGCAGGTCTATTACAATGCGACTCGGCAGCTGGTGCTGCAGGGGGCCGATGGCGTCGTCTTTGTCGCCGACAGCCAGGCCCGCCGGTTCGAGGAGAACCTGGAGAGTCTGCAGAATCTGCAGGGCAACCTGCTCCAGCAGGGAGTTGATGTTCGGCAGTTTCCCATCGTCCTTCAGTACAACAAGCAGGACCTGCCGCGGGACCTCATCCTGACCCAGGCCGAATTGGACGATGCGCTCAATTTCCGCGCGGCGCGCAGCTTTGGCGCCGACGCGTTACACGGGGGTGGTGTGTTCGAAACGCTCAAAGGCATCAGTGAGATCGTCCTCAAGCGGCTTGCCGCCGGAGGCGCGTTGTAGTGACGGCGGATCTGAACCCGCGGTTCCGGTTCGAGACTTTTGTGGTCGGTTCGGCGAACCGCCTTGCCGTTTCGGCGGCCAAGTCGGTCGCCGAAAGCCCCGGTGTTGCCTACAACCCGCTGTTCATCTATAGCGGCCCCGGCCTGGGGAAGACCCACCTTCTCATGGCCATCGCCCACGCGGCCCGGACGATCAATCCCGGCCTGGTGGTGGAGTATCTCACGCTCGATGATTTCGTCGAGTCCTTCCACGCGGCCGTCGCGGCGGGGCAGGGCGAGGTGTATCGTCGCCGGTTTACCGAAATCGATCTCCTGCTGGTGGACGATGTGCAGTTTCTCGACCGCCGGCGCGAGATGCAGTCGGAGCTGCTTCGCGTCATCAACAGCATGCAGACGGCCAACCGGCAGATTGTCCTCACCAGCGATCGCAGTCCCAGCGAAATCGAATCGCTCGACGAGCGCCTGATCCAGCGGTTCGCCGGAGGACTGGTCATTGATATCGCGGCACCTGACTACGAGACCCGTGTCGCCATCGTCCGGCGCCATGCCGAGGAACGGAAGACCGGATTCAATCCGGGTGTGCTTGAGACCGTAGCGTCGCTGGCCATCACCAACGTGCGCGAGCTGATCGGCGCGCTGAATCGGCTGATCGCGTTTCAGGCCGTCAGCGATCAGCCCCTGGATGAGAAACAGTCCCGCATCGTGCTGGGTGGTGTGGTGCCCGAACCCGAGCCCATCGCCGCGACCGATACCGACGAGTTTGGCAGTTTTCTCTCGGAGATTTCCAGCACGGTGGCTCAACAGGTGGAAGCGTGGCGCACCCGGGTGGCCGAGGCCGTGCTTCGATGGGAAGGCGAAGGGTTCCGCGTCAGCCGGTTGAATGCTCTCCTGGAGCAGGACACTCCACCGGATCCGGATCTCGTCCTCCGGGAATACGCCGCGGATGTCGAACGGCTTCAGGCCATCGAGGCGGATGCCGTCGATATCGACGCTTCCCTCGCCGGCAATCCTGTTTTCCGCGATCCCGATCGGGTTCCCGAAGCCGAAGCCCTGCTCGGCCGTGCGCGGGAAGGCGCCACCCCACCACCCGGTCCTTCTCCTTTCTGGCAACTCACGGACTTCGCGGAAGGTCCCGGGAACCGGATCGCTGTGCGTGCCGCGCTGATGGCGGTCGAGCACCCGGCGCTCAAGTACAATCCGCTGGTGATCATCGGGCCCAGCGGAACCGGGAAGACGCATCTCCTGCACGCGATCGGCAATGGACTGATACGGCAGAACGGCGCGATCGTGGCCTGCCTGAGTACCCAGGAGTTCGTGGATGACCTGATCGCCGCGATTGACCGCGACCGGGTCAACTGGTGGCGATCGCGTTATCGCCGGATTACCGCGTTCCTCCTGGATGACATTCAGCAACTCCAGTCCAAGGAGCGCACCCAGGAAGAGATGTTCTGGCTCTTCAACCAGTTGCTGGAAGAGGGCCGGCAGATGGTTTTCACCAGCTCGGTACCATTGGTGGAGCTGGCTGGCGTTGAGCCCAGGTTGATCAGTCGCCTCGAAGGCGGGCTGGTGGTGCATCTTCCCCCGCCCGAGCGTGAAGTGAGGGCAGCGGTTCTCGAGCGACTCCTCCGGACCACGAGCGGCCCGGGCGATCCAGAACTGGCAGCCTACCTGGCCGGGCGCAACGTCGATTCGATCCGCACGCTGCAGGGTGTGGTGCAGCGGGTGATCAATGCCGCCGAATCGCGACACGAGGTTCCTACTGCCGCCCTGGCTCGAGAACTCCTGGAAGGCGCGCCGCCGGCCAAGCCGCCTCGCCGGAGCGTCGCCAGTCGCGTCAGTGGAGTCGTCGCGCTGCCGTCCGGCAGCGTGCGGAGCAGAGAGAAGATGATCTGGGAATGGCCCGAGGCCGGCGATCGCATCATTGAGGATCTGCGCTGATGGCCATCAAGGGTAGTCTCAAGGAGGCCAGCCTTCCTGACGTGCTGCAGCTCCTGGCTCTTGGCCGAAAGACCGGCTGCCTCGCCGTCGCCGATCGCCACAACTTCGGTTACATCTATTTCGACCTGGGAAAAATCTGCTACGCGTCCATCGTCAACCGGCGAGACCGCCTGGGCGACATCCTGGTCAAGAACAACCGGATCTCCGCCGCTCAGCTTCAACAGGCGGTCGATCTCCAGACTGAAAAACGGGAAACCAAGCTGGGCCAGATCCTGGTGGAAATCAATGCGATCTCTATCGGAGAGCTGCAGGAATACATGCGGCTCCAGATCGAAGAGGCGGTCTACTTCCTGTTCACCTGGAACTCGGGCACCTTCAACTTCGAAGCGGGGGTTCGTCCCGAGCGCGAAGACTTCCTGGTCTCGATCAACCCGGAATCGCTCCTGCTGGAAGGAGCGCGCCGAGTCGATGAATGGAGTCTGATCGAGAAGAAAATTCCGGCGTTCGATCTCATCTTCGCCCTGGACCGAGACCATCTTGCCCAGTCCGAAGTGCGGCTCTCTCCCGGCCAGGAACGGATTCTTCCATTACTGGACGGCAGCCGGGATGTGCAGCAGGTCTTCGAAGATTCCGGCCTGATCGAGTTCGAGGCGGGCAAGGCGCTCTTCGGACTCATCACCGCCGGGTTTGCCCATCGGGTGGGCTCCTCGACGGTGAGCACGGTACCCAAGGCCACCGAAGGCCGGGTGGATGAGCATCGCAACCTGGGGATCGCTTTCTACAAGACGGGGATGCTGGATGAGGCGATGCGGGAGTTCCGCCGGGTCGCCGACCTCC
Organism: Gemmatimonadota bacterium; assembly: GCA_039931815.1. GTDB lineage: Bacteria > Gemmatimonadota > Gemmatimonadetes > Gemmatimonadales > GWC2-71-9 > DASYPP01. The sequence continues at coordinate 14,711 of JBDTRF010000007.1, read as the reverse complement.
GCCCGCGCGAACCCAGCGCCGCCTTTTACCTGGGGCTGATCGCCCTGCGGCAGGCGCGATGGCCGGAGGCGGTCGCCGACCTTCGCCAGGCGGCCGAGATCGGCGGTCCGCGACCAGCCGTGCTGCACAACCTCGGATTCGCGCTGGAACAGATGGGCAAGCTGGATGAGGCCGAAGCGGCCTACGCGGATGCGGTGGGTCGCGCGCGGGATGACGCCCGCTATATGCTGAGTTGGGGTGTGGCCGCGCTGAAGCGGGGCGACTTCACAGTGGCGGTCGCCCGCCTGGCGCGAGCGCGCGAGCTGTGGGGCGAACGTACCCCGGCGCAGACCTGGTATTGGGCTGCCGCCCTCGCGGCGGCCGGCACTGACGACCTGGTCGGAGCCGTGGAAACGGCCAGGGCTGGAGTCGTGGGACATCCTAACAATGCCGTGCTGCGAAACAATCTTGCGGTGCTGCTGGAGTTGACGGGCGACCTGGTCGAGGCGGAATCCATGGCGCGGTCGGCTTTCGCCGAAGAGCCCACGTTCTCCCAGATCTCCAAGAACCTCGGTGATCTCATGTACCGGGCGGGTCGCTATGACGAGGCGCTGGATGCCTACGAGCGGGCGGCGAAACTGAATCCGGAGCTGGGAGACGACCTCTATTTCAAGATGGGCAACATTGCGTTTCGTCGTCGCGACCAGGCCCAGGCCCGCACATTCTGGCAGCGCGCAACGGCACTTAACCCGGGGCATCAGCTGGCTCGAACCAACCTCGATACCCTGGCGAGCGGACAATGAACGCGCCGGAGGACGTCGGGTTCAGTCGCTTGTCGGCCCGAATCACCCAGGTGGCCGGGCTCGCCGCGGATGCCTACAAGCCCCGCTGTCTCCGCCGTCGCATTGCGGTGCGCATGCGGGCCCACAACGTAACCAGTTACGAAGCGTATCTCGCGATCCTGGAAAATACGCCCGATGAGCTGCAGAAACTCTCGGATGCGCTCACCATCAATGTCACCAAGTTCTTTCGCAACATCGAGCTCTGGCAGCGCCTCCGGGATTCCGTGCTTCCCGATTTGTGGCTCGAGGGGAACAATCCCCTTCGGGTCTGGAGCGCGGGATGCGCCTCCGGGGAGGAGCCCTACTCGCTTGCCATGCTGTTTGCCGAAACGTCACACCGCGCCGCACATCCGGAGTGGATGCAACGACTCGCCATCGATGCGACGGATATCGATCGAGTCTGCCTCGAACGGGCCAAGGCCGGGGTCTACCCCCAGTCGGCCTTCACGGAAACACCCCCCGACTTACTCTCGGCCTACACGGAGCCCGCCGGCGATGACCGCCGGAAAGTCCGGGACGAGGTGCGACGGGTGGTGCAGGTCAACCGTCTCGACCTTACCAACGATGCCCCCCGCCATTCGGCGTACAGCATGATCGTCTGCCGCAATGTCCTGATCTATTTTGACCGCCCGATGCAGGAGCGGCTCTTCGCCATTTTCGCGACTACCCTGCGGCCGGGCGGAATCCTCGTGCTCGGTAAGGTGGAAACGATTCTTGGTCCGACCCGGGATCGACTCGATCTGGTGGACGCGCGCGAACGCATTTACCGGCGGCCGGTATGACGGAGCGTGAAATCATTGTTCGCGTGGCCGACCTCAACACGGGCGTGGCGGGTGACGTGCTGGTGACCTATGGCCTGGGAAGTTGTGTCGCGATCATTCTTTTCGATCCGGCCCGGCAGGTCGGTGGCATGGCGCATGTCATGCTGCCCTCCCGTTCCCTCGCCCGCCGGGATGATATCCTCGGAAAGACGCCGCAGACCGCGGTTCCCGCGGTCCTGGAAAGAATGATCGGGCTGGGAGCCAATCCTCGGCGAGTGACGGGACGCCTGGTCGGCGGAGCCAGTCTCTTCGCCGCGCTCACTCCACCGGGCTCGATTCAGATGGGAGAACGGAACGTGGTGGCGAGCCGGGAAGTGCTCAATCAACAGGGTATTCCGATCATCGGTGAGATGGTCGGCGGGGAATCCGGGCGGTCGGTCTGGTTTCATACTACCGATGGTGCGGTGATTATCCGGTCAGCGAACCAGGGTGAGCATTCTCTCTAGCCTGCCCACCGTCCTGGTGGTCGACGACAGCGCCCTGGTTCGCCAGGTGCTGGCGGAAATCATCAATGGGTCGGGGGAGTTCCAGGTCGTGGCCACGGCGCGAAATGGGCTGGATGGGTTGCAGAAAGTTCACCTGCACCTGCCTGATATCGTCACCATGGATCTGGACATGCCCGAACTCGACGGCCCCGGTGCCATCGGCTATATCATGTCCGAGTGTCCCCGGCCCATCGTGGTGGTGAGCGCCCATGCGGGCGCGGGAAGTTCCGGAGCGATACGGGCGCTCGAACTGGGTGCAATCGAAATTGTCGATAAAGAAGCGCGCCCGAGTCGAGAAGGGCTCCAGCGCCTGGGCCCCAGGGTCATCGATGCGCTCCGGGCCGCGAGCCAGGCAGACATCTCCCGGGTGCCGGTGCTCGCGCGTCCATCGCGGGGTTCCGGCCTGCACGCGGAGAAGTCGGGGATAGCTTCGCGCTGCGTGGCCATTGCCGCATCGACCGGGGGCCCCCGGGCGCTGGCTGAAATCATTCCTGGAATTCAGCCGGCCCTGGGCGTGGCTGTGCTCATCGTGCAGCATATGCCAGCCGCCTTCACGCGGGGCCTGGCCGATCGGCTCGCCACGCAGAGTCAGATTGCGGTGGTCGAGGCGTGGCATGGTGCTCCCCTCCTGGCGGACACCGCTTACGTGGCACCGGGCGATTATCATATGAGAGTTGAGCTCGATGCGGGGATTCCGGTTGTTGTGCTTGACCAGGGACCCTCGATCTGGGGTGTTCGGCCCGCGGCGGACCCGCTCTTTCATTCTGTGTCGAAAATCTATGGTGCGGCTGCCGTCGGAGTGGTCTTGACCGGCCTGGGTAGGGATGGAGCCGCGGGACTTCGCGCCCTGCACGATGCGGGAGGGATTGGCATTGCCCAGGATCGTTCGACCTCGACGGTGTATGGAATGCCGAACGCAGCGCTGCAGGCCGGAGGCGCGGACCACGTCCTTCCGCTCAACCTGATTGCGGGGCGCATCATGGAACTGCTGCCCCAGGTTGCCCGGCGGTGAACCGCTCCGCTGATTTTCTCCTGGTGCGCCTGGGCACCCGCCGAGTCGGCCTGCCAATCTCCCAGGTGATCGCGGTAGAGGACGTGGGAGCCGTGCATCCGGTCCCGACCAGTGATTCCTCCTGCCGCGGAGTCACGCAAAGCAGGGGCAGGCTCATGCCGCTGGTCAGCCTGGGACGTCTCATCGATAATCATTCGCCGGAGACCGGCGGAACCGGAGTCGTCCTGGAAATCGATGGGCGCACCATTTGTGTCGAAGTCGATGAAGCCGAGTCTATCGTTCATGGCGAGCTGCTGCCGCTTCCTCCCGGAGAATCGCTGCCGTGGGCCAGCGGCGTCGTTCGCCGGCCGGAGGGACTGGTTCCCTTGATCGATCTCACCGCTGTCGGCGAGCGGCTCACCATTCCGGAGGCAATCCCGTGACTGCGGCTGACGAGATCCAGGTAGTCATCTTCCGGGTGGGACCCCAGGAGTTCGCTCTCGATATTTTTCAGATCGAGCGGATTCTCCGGTACGAGCGACCCGCCATTTTGCCCCATGCCCCCGATTTCCTCGAAGGCGTCGTGCAGTACGGCGAGGCGGTGGTTCCCGTCGTCGACCTGCGAAAGCGGCTGGAAGTCCCAGCCGAGCTGGGTGACGACGTGCGCATCATGGTGTTGCGGCTGGATGAACAGAAGGTGGGAATCATGGTGGACCAGGTGTTGGAGGTCACCCGGATTGACAGCACCGCGATCAGCGCGCCTCCGCCCCTCGTCAAGGGTCTGGCCGCCGATTATATCGCCGGCATTATCAGTCGTCCCCATCGCACCATCGTGATGCTCCATGCCGGCCGGCTGCTGAATGCCAAGGAGCGGATTGCCCTGGGCGACCTTCCGCGCATGACTGAACCGGTCGGGCAGGGCCGGCGGGGGAAGAAGAGCCACCAGCCATGAGCGACTCGCCGATGGTCGTCATCCACGTCCGGCCATGACCGAACAATCCGTTTCCGCCCTCCGGGCCCGGCATCAGGAGCTTTCCGATCGGCTGGATCGCGCGACGACGACCGTCGATCGCGAGAGTCTCAAGCGGGAGATCATCGCGTATTTCAAGGAAGTGGACGGCGCATTGGGTGAGTTGACCAGGCTGAAAGAAGATATCCGTTCACTGGTTGAGCGATACAAACAGGTTGCCGTGGAGGCGGACACGGCACAGGCGCCGCAGTTTACCGGTGCCCGCCCGGCGATTCACCAGGATCATCTTGGCGCATCGACCTACATTGAAAAAGGATGGAGCCTGATCTCCCTGGGTGATCATGCCGGTGCCATCCAGGCCTTGACGCGGGCTCTTTCGCTTTCTCCCGGCGATGTGCAGGCCCAGTCGCTGCTGGGGTGGGCCCAGATGCTCCACGAAGACTACGATGAGGCGCTGGCCACCTTTTCCAAAGTGCTGATGCGGGAGCCCGCCAACTCGCTGGCGCGCATTAATGTCGGATATATCTGTCTCAAGAAGCGGATTTTCGGAGAAGCGATCGAACACCTCTCCAAGGCCATCCGGCTGGACAACGATCGCAAAGCCACGCTCTACGCCCATTTCTACCTCGGCCTGGTGTATCTGGAGCGCGAGATGTTCGAGGATGCCCAGGTGTTTTTCCGAAAGACGCTGCAGCTGGGCCCGAATCTCATCGAAGCCTATTACGAGCTGGGACGGGCGCACTGGTTCGCCGATGAAAAGGATGCGGCAACCCAGCTGTGGGGCGATGGGTTCAAGGCCAACCGTTTTAATCCGTGGGGCAAACGCTGCAAAGAGATGCTCGATGTGACCGCCACTGGTGGAGAACCGCCGCGCCCGACGCCACAGACCTGATTCGAAGGCTGCTTTCTCTCGTCGCGCTGATTCTGCCCGCTCGATCCCTCCCGGCCCAGGATACCGCGTCGAGCGTCACCCAGGTGGGCGAGGTCTCGGTTCTCTCCTGGCCGGTGCAGAATCGCAGCGCGATAGGGCTGGCTGAGATTGCCGATCACCCGGCCCACTGGGTTGGACTGGGGTATCGATCCGCCGCGCCCCTCCGCCTCGTGGTAGTTCCCGACGCGAAAGCGATGATGCGCTTCACCGGAGGGCGGGCGCCGAACTGGGGGGCTGGTCTCGCCTTTCCCTCGAGCCGGACCATCATCCTCCGCGCCGATGCCGGCGATCTCAGGCTGACACTCCGCCATGAACTCGCCCACCTGGTCCTCCACGACGCGGTCAAGGTCCGGGTGCCGCTCTGGTTCGACGAGGGATATGCCGCCGTCGCGGCAAATGAGTGGGACCGGATGGATGCCCTCCGGGTAAGCTGGATTGTTCTCCGGCGGGATCTGCCTGATTTCCGGGAGCTTGATGGCGCGCTTCGCGGCGGAGAATCGGCGGCCGACAAGGCGTACACCCTGGCGATGTCGGCCGTGCTGGAATTAGGTCGGCGCAACCCGGCCGGGACGCTCGACTCCCTGCTGGCTCGCCTCGGTCGCGGGGAGGATTTCCCCAGTGCCGTTTCCGGGTCGACCGGAATACCGCTGGCCGTTTTCGAAAGTGACTGGCAGCGAACGATCAAACGGCGGTACAATCTGGTGATCTGGCTCAGCGCGGGTGGGTTCTGGTTCCTGGTAAGTTTGCTGGTCGGGCTGGCCTGGTGGGTGAGGCGCCGGTCCGATCGACCTCGGCGACAGGCCCTGGACGAGGGATGGGAAGTAGACCCCGACGAGGTTCAGGAAGAACCGCTCATTTAGGGCTCGGTGTCGAAGGGTCGGAGTGGGATTCCGTGGTGTGACAGCATACTGTCCATGTCTGGTGACGAAAGTGGCGCAGAACCTTGACCATGGCCACTTTACCCCGTTAAAGTCTAGCTACTATGGCTACCACTCCGGCTTCTGAAACGCGTTCCCGACCGTTCCTCGGTCAGCGTAACTACATCCTGCTTGCGTCGGCGCTCGTTTCGCTGGCGGCGGGATACATGTTACTGCACAATGGCGGCACAACGGTTGCTGCTGCCCTCCTAGTGCTCGGGTACTGCGTCCTCTTTCCCTTAGGCATAGCGCTGTAGCAGGGTCGCTGGTGTGCGGCGGATGCACTGTTACCCGGGCGAATAGCTCAGCTGGTTCAGAGCGCCTGCCTTACACGCAGGATGTCGGGGGTTCGAATCCCTCTTCGCCCATTTTGCTGTGGTCGGCCGATTCCGGGGCGCCGGATCTGCCTGGTTTCTTCACGTATTTGGAGGTTAATCGGAATGCGTTTGCTCCCTGTGTTGGCCCTGAGCCTCGTCGCGGGATCGGTCGGCACTCCGCTGACAGCGCAGATCCCCACCGGTGGATCGATCCGCTCCACACCTGCGGTTCCCCTTCCGCGAGTCATGGTATCCAATCCGTACGCCCTTCGTTCGAGTGATTCCGCCGTGTCGGTCCAGATCGGCGCTGCCATGCGGACCCGGATGCAGCGCGTCGCGAACGGAACCTATAATGTGATGACCCGCGAGCAGATGAACACCGCGCTGGAAACGTTCACTTACCCCCACGATGCGATCCTCAACCGGCCGGTGCAGCGGCAGTTCGCTTCTTCGGTCAACGCGCGGGTCCTGCTGAGTTCGCAGATGGCGCGGACTGAAGGGGGACAGGTGACCCTGACGGCGCGCCTCGCGGGACTCAACGATGATGCGGGCAGTGTGATCACCGCGACTCAATCCGCCGGGCAGACCTTTGATGCCCTGGGTGCCTCCGTGGCTGATCAGTTTCAGACCTCAGTGAAAGCCGCCAAGGACGCGAAGGCCTGCGTCGATCAGCGGACCACCGATCCCAAGAAGGCGGAAACGGCCGCCCAGCATGCCCTGACCACTGATCCCAAGAACGGGCTGGCGGCGTTCTGTCTTGCGCAGCTGGCGATCGATCGCAAGGCTCCGTCGGATTCGCTGATCCTGCTGCTCACCAGGGCGACGCAGAACGATCCGTTCAGTCTCCCCGCATGGGCCGCGCTGGCGCAGAATCATCTGGCCAAGCTGGATACCGCGAGCGTGGTCAAAGATTATCAGGCGATGATCGTCGCGGCGGCGACCAACGAGGCGCTCCGGAAGGAAGCCTTCCAGTTTTTCCTCCAGGCCGGACGCACTGACGCCGCCCGTCACGCCGTGGAAGAGGCGCTGGCGATGGACGAGTTCAATCCCGAACTCTACGACCTGCTCAGCAACGTCTGCGTTTTCGAGAACAACTATCGGTGCGCGGTGGATGCGTTGGAGAAGCTCTTCTCCATCGATTCCACCAAGGCCGATACGACGTTTTACACCAAGATTGTGGTCTTCGCCTCCTCACCGCCGGAAAGTCCTGATACTGTCCGCCTGATCAAGTGGGCCCAGGCCGGCGTCAACAAGTACCCGACCAACAGCATTATGGTCAGCCAATTGCTGGGCGCCTATGCGATGCAGGCCAATATCGACAGCATGGTGAGTCTGGCTCAGCGCCTCATGACGATGGACACCACCAGCGCGGCACCCGCGCTCCTCGTCGCTAATGAACTGGTCAAACAGAAACGAATCAAGGACGCGGTTCCCTTGCTCCAGATGGTGAAGCAACGCGGCTCAACCGAAGAGAAGGAGAACGCCGCCATCCTGCTGGTGAATGGAGCTCTCCCCCTGCTGCAGGAGCCGCAGGACCTGCCGGGTGCAGCCGAGCTGGCGCGGCTGGCCATCACCATGTCCGACAGCACCGGTCGGGCCTGGCCCAACGCGAACTACGTGCTTGGTCTTGCGACCGTGATCCAGGTTTCCAAGATGGACCCCGAAACCGAGAAGCAGAAATCCTGCGACATGGCCCGCCAGGAAGATGCCCTGGTCCAGGAGTCCAACCTGGCATTGACCAGAGGCCGGAGCGTCAAACCGGAGGACGTAGACAAGTACCTAGCTTATACCAATAGCCTCAAGGCACGCACGGCCTCGATGATTCGGGCGTACTGTCACTAGCACAGGGCTTCCACCCGACGAGGGCGCTACCTATATTGCCCCCTCTCTTCCGGGGGCTGTAGCTCAGCTTGGTTAGAGTGCCGCACTGTCACTGCGGAGGTCGCGGGTTCGAGCCCCGTCAGCCCCGTTTGTCTCGCCAGACCAGGCACCCCATTGGCTTCCGCCGGTGGGGTGTTTTTTTATGAGGTGGTTCCGCGTTGGTCCCAGGATTTGATTATCCTGTCACGGATTCGCTGGTTCGCACTATTGCTCCTTCGGTCGCAAGGCCCCGATGCCTGAGTCGCCAGACGTGTTTCATGCCCCTGTAATGGCCCTGGAAATTGCGCGGGGTGCTGAAGGGGCGATGAAAGTGGTGGATGCGACCCTGGGTGATGGAGGCCACGCTTCAATTTTCCTGGCGCAGGGTGCGACGGTCCTGGGGGTGGATCGAGATCCAATGGCCTTATCCCGGGCCAACTCCCGTCTTGGAGACGAGCGGATAACCTATCTCGAGGGCGCCTATAGTGAAGGCCAGGTTCTCGACGCCATCCACGCATTTCAGCCCCAGTTCATTCTGCTCGACCTGGGAGTGTCCTCCCGCCAGCTGGATGAGGAGGAACGCGGGTTCACCTTTCGTCCGGGTGCTGCACTGGATATGCGAATGGGGAACCGGGGTGCGACCGCGGCGCACCTGCTCAACACCGCCGAGGAACCTGATCTCCGTTCGATATTCGCTGAGTACGGCGATGAACGCCGGGCGAGCGCCCTTGCGCGGGAAATCGTCCGTCGACGGTCTACCCGGGATTTCGCCATCAGCGATGACCTGGTGAACGCGATTCGCGCGGTGCTTGGTCCATCGTCCGGGTCGGGAGACTTTGCCCGGCTCTTCCAGGCGGTGCGGATCGCGGTGAACGACGAACTGGATGGGCTGCGGGCCGCTTTACCATCAATGCGTGATGCGCTGGCCCCCGTTGGGACACTGGCCGTGATTAGTTACCATTCAGGTGAAGATAGAATCGTTAAACACCTGTTCCAGGAATGGGCCCGCCGCTGCGTCTGTCCAGCGCGACAACCTGTCTGTACCTGCCGAGGACATCCACTGGGTACGATGGTTCCACGTAAACCGATGCTTCCATCCCCTCAGGAGATCGCGAGTAATCCGCGCGCGCGCAGCGCGCATCTCCGGTTCTTCCAGGTACACCATGCGGATTAAGGGGCGGCACTGGGTGCTTCTGTGGCTGGCGCTCTTTCTCGTCGTGGCGATCGTGGTCATCGCGCGAGGATCTGCGGCGTATCGGCTGGCCGGTGAACTGAGGCAGCTACGCGCCGAGCGTGGCGCGCTCGAAGCGCGTCGGGCGGAGCTGGAAACGCGGATCCGGGCCAGTTCCAGCCGGCTGGTGCTACTCGAGCGGGCGCAACGCGCCGGACTTCACATCGCGAGCGATTCCGAAATCACCCTCTTTCCGCTACCCGGGAATACCCCCGAGGGATCTCGCTGATGGCCAAGCCGATTGCGCGAATTCGCCTGGTTGAAATCGTGTTTCTCTTGGCGGTAACCGCAGTCGTCGTTCGCGCTGGTCAGCTGCAGATTGTCGAGGGCGGCAGGTGGTCCAGGGAAGCGGCCAGCAAACGGACGATTCACGACACCATGCCCGCGCGTCGGGGTACCATCTTTGACCGCAACGGCGCTCCGCTCGCCCTCACCCAGGAGTTCTACCACCTGGGAATCGCCCCCAACGAAATTATCGACCGCGCCGAGCTGTTTCGGCTGGTCGCTCGGAACCTGGGAATTCCAGCTTCCCGGCTGCAGCGCGACGTGCGGAAGGGAAAGAGCTACCTCTACTACAACGGCCCCTTTACGGCGCAGCAGGTTGATGCGATCCGGTCATTGCGCGGAGTTCACCTCGAGGCTCAATACAATCGGTTCTACCCGGCTCTCAGCCTTGCGCGACCCATTATCGGCGGTCTCCAGCCGGACGGTAAACACGGCGCGTCGGGCCTGGAGTTCGCCCTCGATTCGCTGCTGACGGGCCGTCCGGGAGAACGGGTCCTGCTGCGCGACCTGCAGGGCCGGGAATACGAATCGCCGTCCCGGGTCGTCCGCGAACCGGTGCCGGGGTACGATGTGGTGCTATCGCTCGACAATGAGCTGCAGGAGATCGCGGAAAATGGGTTGTCCGATGCGATTCGGAGCATGCACGCGGACGGTGGAGACGTCGTATTCTATGACCCGCGAAACGGCGAGCTGCTGGCCGTAGCGTCATTCAAGACCGAGCCCAACGGTTCGATCACCGCGCGCGCATCGGGATTTACCGATCCGTTTGAACCGGGATCCACCGCGAAGCTCTTTACCGCCGCGGCGCTGCTCATGCATGGCCGGGTGCGGGAAACCGATGCCGAGTTCGCCGAGAATGGGGTCTGGATGCTGCCGATCAGCTCGACGGAGCAGCGCAAGATCACCGATGCCCACGTGAGTCGTGGGAGTTTGACGCTGGCCCAGGCAATCGAGGTCTCCAGTAATATTGTCATGGCCAAGTTTTCCGCCCGGTTGTCCCAGGAAGAACACTACGACGCGCTCCGGGATTTCGGATTTGGCAGCCCGACCGGTGTTGAGTATCCATCGGAGTCCCGTGGTCGCCTGGCCCGACCTGACCAGTGGAAACCCGCCTTGAGCCGGGCGAGTATCGCCATGGGGTACGAATTCGGCGTCACTCCCGTTCAACTTGCCGCGGCCTACGGTGCGATTGCGAACGATGGAATCCTGCTGTCACCGACGCTGGTTCGCGAGGTGCGCTCGCCAGAAGGCGGGGTCGCGTATCGACGCCAGCCGGAGCCGGTTCGACGCGCGGTCACCCCGGAAGTGGCGACCAGGCTGCGGCAATACCTTCAGGGTGCCGTGGGGGAGGGTGGCACGGGTGAAAAGGCGCAGCTGGCCAACTATACCCTCATGGGCAAGACCGGCACGGCCGTGCGCTTCGAGGATGGGCACTACGTCAAAGGCGAGTACACGGCATCCTTCGCCGCGGTGTTTCCAGCCGATGATCCGCAACTCGTCGTCATCGTCAAGATCGACAACCCGCAAGGAGACTACTATGGCGGCAGCACCGCCGGTCCTCTGACCCGCAACATGCTGCAACAGGCATTGGCGTCCCGCCAGGTCGCGATCGATCGCAGCCGGCTGATGGTGCGCGAAGTCGCCACGCAGACCCCCCCCGTCGCCGAAGAGGTTGTCACTCATCCGGTCGTGTCGGTGTCGTGGCCTTATCGACCGGTCAGCACGGCGGCGAATCCACGCCAGCCGGTTCCCCCGGTTGTCGGTGAGCCCGTTCGTCGAGGGGTCGCTCAACTTCATCGCCGCGGGTTCCAGGTCATTCTCCACGGCCTGGGCAAGATTGCCCGGATTTCTCCGGCATCCGGGGACTCGGTGCGATTTGGCGCCACGATCGTCGTGTGGGCGGAGTGAACCGCTCGCCCCGGGCGACTGTCTCCACCAATCCATTGTATCAGACCCATATCCATAGCTGATGAAACCGCTCTCACTCATCGTCGATGCGCTCAAGCGCGAATATCTCGTGACCGTGGCTCCGGCCGAATTTCCTCTGCTTACGGGTGTCACCGACGATACCCGGACACTCACCCCGGGGATGCTGTACATTGCCGTGCGGGGAACCCAGTCGGATGGGCATAAGTATGTTGGGGATGCGGTGGCGCGGGGCGCGGCGGCGGTCGTTGTGGAGACCTCCCAGGGAGCCGGCGTTCCTGAAATCGTGGTTTCCGATAGCCGGCGCGCTGCCAGTGCCGCCGCCCGGGCCTGGCTTGAGCGCCCGGCAGATCGACTCACACTGGTCGCCGTGACGGGCACTAATGGGAAGACGACGACGACCGCGCTGACTCGTCATTTACTCAACACCGATGGCACCGCCGGAAGTATTGGCACCCTGGGGGCCTTTGACGGGGCCGGGGAGGCCGTTGCTTCAACAGCGGGGAACCTGACTACCCCGGGCCCGGTCGATCTCCAGGCCACCCTGGCTGCGATGGTGGAACGCGGAGTCACCCATGTCGTCATGGAGGCGTCATCGCACAGCCTCGACCAGCGACGGCTCGACGACCTGGTATTCGCCGCGGGAATCTTTACCAACCTCACGCGGGATCATCTCGACTATCATCGCACCATGGAAGAGTACCTCGCCGCAAAGATTCGGCTGAGCGGCCTCCTCGGCATTTCCGGAGTGGAAATCGTCAATACTGACGATCGCGCGTGGCGCGCGCTGGCACCTCGGGCCGAACGAATCACCTTTGGCATCACGGGGGTCGCCAACATCCGCGCAGCGGACCTGGTGCTCGACAACGCCGGTAGCGTCTTTCGTTTAGTGACACCGTGGGGCGAAGCCCCGGTCCGGCTTCCGCTCCTCGGCGACTACAACGTGGCCAACGCCCTCGGCGCGACCGCGGCCGCCCTCGCCCTCGGCCGGCCCTTTCTGGAGGTGGCGGAACGCTTGCGTCTCTCTCCCCAGATTCCTGGCCGCATGGAGCTGCTGACCGACACTCCCTGTGTCGTCATCCGGGATTACGCGCATACGCCGGACGCGCTCGCGCGTGCGCTCGAGGCCTTGCGTCCGCTGACCCCTGGACGATTGATCGTGGTCTTCGGGTGCGGGGGCGATCGTGATCGGGGGAAGCGGCCGGAAATGGGCCGCATCGCGGCGGAATATTCCGACCTGCCGATCGTGACGTCGGATAATCCGCGCACGGAAGACCCGGACTTCATCATCGACGAAATTGAACAGGGGATGGGTGCCAAACCCCATCAGCGGGTGACCGATCGGCGCCACGCGATCGAGGAGGCCGTGGCGGGCGGGCGGCCCGGCGATACGATCCTGCTCGCCGGTAAGGGGCACGAGACTTACCAGGTGATCGGCCGCGACAAGGTGCCGTTCGATGAGAAAGAAATCGTGTTGCTGGCGGCTCGCCGATGAGCTGGATGGCGGATTTCGTAGGGCGAGCGCTGGGATCGCCATCAGGGGGACCGCCGGAATTCAGCGAGGTCTCCACTGATACGCGAACCCTCAAGGCCGGGGCGATCTTTGTCGCGCTCGTTGGCGAACGTTTCGACGGGCATGATCACCTTGCGCGGGCCCGTGATGCCGGCGCCCGTGCGGCCATCGTTCGATCGGGAACCCCCGCACTCGAGGGACTGGAATTGATTCCGGTCGATGATACGCTTCTGGCGTACGGCATGCTGGCGCGCGCACGGCGACGAATGATTACGGGTCCGGTCATCGCCATTACCGGCAGTAACGGAAAGACCAGCACCAAGGAGATGACGGCGGCTGTTCTCGCTACCCGTTATCGAACGCATGCCACCCGGCTCAACCTGAACAACCTGGTGGGCATTCCCCAGACAATTCTCGCGGCGCCCCATTCGACTGAAGCCATGGTTATCGAGGCCGGGGCCAATACCCCGGGAGAAATCTCCCGGGCCCGCGAGATCATCGAGCCCACAATCGGGATCATCACCAATGTCGGAGAATCGCACCTCGAAGGGTTTGGCTCCACCGAGGGGGTTCTTCGAGAAAAACTGGCGCTGGTCGAGGGGGTTTCCCTGGCCATCGTTGGATCGGAGCCGGCCGCGCTTGCCACAGAAGCGCGTCGCCGCGCCCGGCGTCTGGTCACCGCCGGACTGGCCAACGCGGATGTCATCCCTGAGCGGTTTGCCCTGGATGCCAGTGGACAGCCGGCGTTCTCCATCGACGGAGTGAACGTGCACCTCCCGCTCCGGGGGGCGCACCAGGCGGGGAACGCCATGTTGGCCTGGGCGCTGGTGCGTGAGCTGGGGCTCGATCGTGAAGCCGCGGCGGCCGCGCTTTCTCACCTGGTTCTCCCCGGCGGGCGCGGCGACCTTCTCCAGTCAGGTCGATTCACTATCCTGCACGACGCCTACAATGCAAACCCAAGCTCGTTCCGGAGCGCCATCGCCACCGCGCAGGCGATGCGAGCGGGACGGCGACTGGTGTTCGTCGCGGGAAGCATGCGGGAGCTCGGTAGTGACAGCCCCAGGCTTCACCGCGAGATCGCGGGGGAGCTGGTCGCGCTGGAGCCGGAGCTGCTCGCCGTGGTGGGAGACTTTGTCGCAGCTCTATCGCCGTTTCGCGACCAGCTGGGCGACCGGCTCATCACCGCCGATGACCCGCTCACCCTGGGGCCGCTCCTGGCCGGGCGGCTTGAAGGTGATGAACTCATTGTGCTCAAGGCGTCGCGAGGCGTCGCGCTTGAGCGTATCTTACCATACCTCGGTGTGAAGTCCGACTCCGCGCACTAGTCGGGCGCAAAGGACGAATGGAGAATCTTGAGTCAGGTGGGGGCCATGGAGCGGCTGGCAGCACGCCCCGTCCAGATCCGGACGATTGGCGCAGGGGTCTCTTTCGCAACATGATGAAATCTGAGGGCATATCACTGCCGTCCCCTGCCGGACTGCATACGCTCTGCGGTCCTGAGCAGGCGCAGGTATCTGAATTTTCTTTACTATCATCTACTTCAGTTACCTGGCAAGCGCATTCTTCGCCGAGCCGGCGTTTCACTCACTCACACCGCCACAGGCCATAAGCCATACGCATGTTCTACCATCTCCTGGCTCCCC
>JBDTRF010000006.1:0-37730 GCA_039931815.1 Gemmatimonadota bacterium | reverse complement strand
TCCTTCGGCTTCTCCGGAACCACAATCGCATTGCCCGAGTGCTTGTACCGCTCGCACGCGAGGTCGACAATTCGCTTGATGAGCGCGGTGTACTCTATCCCCGCCGCTTCAGCCGCCATGGCAAATTCGCTGTCCTTCGCCAGATAGCAGCCGGCATTCACCTCCAGGACATAGATCTCGCCGGTATCGGTGAGCCGGAGGTCCACGCGGCCATAGTCGCGGACCCGAAGCGCCCGGTACGCATCGACTGAGACTTTCTGCAACCGGGCTCGCAGCTCATCCGGGAGCGTGGCGATGACGGATCGGGTTCCCTGGTATTGCGCGCTCTCGGTGTCCCACTTGGCCTTGTTGTCGAGCACCTTGATCGCGCCCTCGGGAAGGCCAGAGAAGTCGAGCTCGATCGGGGGCAGCGCCTGGGGGTTCTGGTTGCCGATGACCCCCACGTAAAACTCCCGGCCATCGATGTACTCCTCCGCCAGCGCCGAATCATTGAGTTCGTCGTGGATGATCGACACCCGCTTCATCAGCGCCTTCATGTCGGTGACCAGCGACTTGGAATCGATGCCAATCGACGCATCGGCCCGGAGCGGCTTGATGAAGAGGGGCATCCGCAGGTTACCGACCATTTCCAGATCGGATGCCTGGGAGAAGACCGCGAACTGGGGATACTGAATGCCGTGAAAGGCGAGAATCTTCTTGGTGAGAGCCTTGTCCTGGGTGAGGTACGCTTCACCCGGGCCGCAGCCCGTATATCGCAGGCCGAGGAGGTCGAGCATGCCCGTAACGGCAATGTCGCCGAACATGTTGTCGGCGAACATTTCCATCATATTGAAAATCAGGTCCGGCTTGCGCCTCGAGAGTCCGAGGACCAGCCGACGCACGTCACCATGAACCCCGAGAAGCGATACGCGATGGCCAAGCCGACGGAGTGCCCGGCCGACCTGGAGGACCACCGGGTCATAGTCGGTGGACTCTTCATCGACACTATCGAGGTAGGTCAGGACGGTGATTTTCATCGATCCGTTGCGACCGGGACAGCGATGGATTTATCGAAGGATGTCTGGAGCACGATCTAATATGATGATTATGCGGCGGAAATACTAGAAGAAGACGGCATCAAAGTCCGGCGTTGACGCGACAATCCATCAGCGATCCTGGTCGAGGTTCATGCCCCAGCGAGCCAGTGATACCGGGAGTCCGCCATAGCTGAGCAGCTCGTCGTGAAAGGTGCGGAGGGAAAATGCCGACCCGGCGCGAGACTTGAAGTCGTCGCGGAGCGCCAGGATATCGCGCCGACCGACCGCGTAGCAGAGCTGATACGTCGGCATTCCGCAATACCGGCGCACCTCGGCCACCGCGTCGGAACGATCCATGGGGATCTTTTCGAGCAGGAAGAGGATCGCCGCCGAGGGTGACATGTTCCGGGTATGAAGGCCAATGTCCAGGATGACGCGAACAGCTCGCCAGAGGAGATGGATCTGCTGGAAGAGTCGCGTCGCCGGATCAGGGTAGAATCCTTCCTCCCCCATCATGTCCTCACAGTACAGCGCCCAGCCCTCCACCGTGTGGGGACTCCAGAGAATCCGGCGCACGGGAGAAGCGAGCGACTGGAGGGTCAGCATGTGAAGATGGTGTCCCGGAAATCCCACGTGCAGTGCCATGCTGTCCAGCTCGTGGACCGATCGTCGGGACGTCCCGCTGGCCGCTTCCTGCGGAGTGACGTAGAATCGCCCGGTACGATCGGCCGAAAACGGACCCGGTGGTGAATACGCCGCGAAGGGTACCAGTGGTCGAATGAACTCCGGCGTCGTGATCACGTCGAGCGGTGCCTCAGGCACAGTGACCAGGTCGCGCTCACGCACGAAGGACCGGGCCCGCTCCATGGCGGCTCGGTAGTACTCGATCAGGTTGTGCGGTACTGGCGATTCGACCCGCAGTCGCTCAGCCTGGGCCCGCCAGCCGACCCCGGGATCGATCTCGCGGGCAATGGTTTCCAGGCTGGCTTCGACCTCCTCAATCAGGTGAAGACCGTATCGCCACAGCTCGGGCGCGGACCCGCCGAGCGCATACTCAAAGTGGAGCCGGCGGTTGAACTGCTCCTCGCCAATGGCAAAAGCGTGGGGATCTTCGCTCACCGCGACATCTGCCGTGAGCGCCAGACTGAACCGCGCCAGCGCGGCATCCGCCTCCGCAACCACCGTGTCGATTTCGCCGAGATCAGCGCCGGCCGATTCCCGACAGAACCGGGCAACCTGGCCCAGGAGGGACTCACCGCCCGGGATCATCGCGTGCGCGGTGTCGAGAAGGATCGGGGCTGGATCCCGGATTGTTTCCAGGGCGGCACTCAGAAATGATGGCAACTGCCGGAGACGGGACATCGCGTCCCGGGCGAGCTGATCCGGCGAAGCATCCTGGCGATCCAGCAGGCCAAACAGTGCCTGGTAGAGGTGCGAAAGCCAGAAAGAAGGATTCCTGACGTGGGGTTCCTCGTGCTCAAACCGGAAAATCGTACTGCGGAGATCATTCAATAAGGCGGTACGGTCGATTTCGGCCTGGATATCGTTCAGCTCCAGTGCTTCGACCGCGAATGCCATCGATCGGAACGCCGCCATGTGGGCGCGCATCGATTCGGCATCAAAGTCACCCAGGCGCGAGTTCTGTCCGACGACTCCGGCCTCGGTCGCTGCGGCGGGATTGAAATGCCAGCGCAGGTCAAAGCACGATTGATAGATGCTTTCAGGATCGGCCATTGGCTCCCGGCAAGCTGCTCCGAGCCGCCGCGATCACGCCATGACACTCGTTTTCCCCCAGCACGCGGTCGGCCGCCTTGGCCGCCTGGAAAAGCGCCTGGCTCAGGCTCGCATCTTCGGCGTCATACCCATGCTCGGTCAACCAGTACCTCACATTGGATAACCCGGAGAGCGGCGAGATTTCGATGACCTGGCTCAGTCCGAATTGGGCGGCCGGGACGCTGGAATACACGCGGTCGGCCAGCCAGAGATCACCTTTCTGCTTCGCCTTGATGATCGCCGATGCGTGAACTCCGGTCGCGGTGCGGAACGCGTCGAACCCGACCACGGGATAGTTGATCGGAATGCTCATCCCGGTCGACTCTGCCGCAACGCGGCAGTAACGCGCCAGGTGGGAAAGATTATGCTGGTGCGCACCCAGGAGGTTCAGATTCACCAGGAGCAGGTCCATTTCCGCGTTTCCCACGCGTTCGCCGATGCCAAGCGCCGTCCCGTGGACCCGATCCACGCCCGCCTCGATCGCGGCCAGGCAGTTGGCCATACCCAACCCCCGGTCACGATGGCCATGCCAATCGATTTTGACCGTCTCACCGGATGGACGGATCACTTCCTCCTGAATGAATTGCACCAGCTTGCGAACACCGTTGGGCGTCGAATGCCCTACCGTGTCCGAAAGGCACACGCGACGGGCTCCCCACGAGATCGCGTTGCCGTACAGCGCCTTGAGTGTTTCGGGATGAGCCCGGGTCGTGTCCTCCGTGACGTACATGACCGGGAGACCTTCGTTCACCGCAAAAGTCACGGCGTCTTCGCTCGCCTTGAGCATCCGCTCGAGGCTCCAGTCCTCGGCGTACTGCCGAATAGCGGAGGAGCCGATGAATGTCGCCGCCTCGATGGGGATCCCGATTTCCTGACTGATCCGGGCAATGGGCTCAACATCCTTGATGACGGTTCTCGCGGCACAGTTGGGCGAGATGGCCAGGCCGGCCGAGACAATCTCCCGGGCCAGTGTGCGGACCTGCTCCACGGCACGAGGCCCGGCCCCGGGAAGCCCGATGTCGGCGGCGTGGATTCCCAGGTCAGCCATGAGGTGAAGCAGCTCGATCTTGGCCGACATGGGAGGATCGATGACCGAAGGAGACTGCAGGCCATCGCGCAGCGTTTCATCGTTCAGCTCGACCCGGCAGGCGGGATAGTTGAAATCCGCAGGCCGGGCGTTCCAGTCGTAGATCAGCTCGTTCTGGTCCATGTTCGTACGTGACCTCTGGGTCCTGGAAACGTCAAGCACTCAGGCGTCGTCGCCCGTCACCTCGGAATCGGAGCCGAGGCTGGCACTTCCCGAGAAGTGCGCCAGCGTCACGCGCTCCGCGATCATCGAGTGGTGGAGGTGTGAATGGGTGATCGTGGACTTCGGCCCGACCAGGGTATGAGCCAGCCGGCTGTCCTTGACCACCGCTCCCGCCTCGAGGCTGACATTGGGTCCGATTTCACTGCGCTCGATTTCGACTCCGTCCTCGATGTACACCGGATCGTGAATGGTGACGCCGGGGAAATCCCGGCGGCGTGCCGCGCCCTTGTTGAGCAGGATCTCGTTGGTTTCCAGCAAGGTGTCCAGCTTGCCGCAATCGTACCAACCCCCGACCTCAGCCGTAAGGATCTTGCGACCCTGGTCGATCATGTACTGAAAGGCATCGGTGAGATAGTACTCGCCCTTGTTCGGCGCTGACTTGAGGGTGTAATCGATCCCCTTCCAGAGCGTGTCGACATCCTTGATATAGTAGAGACCGATGTTCGCGAGCTTGGAGATAGGGGTAGACGGCTTCTCGACGATCTTCGTCATGTAGCCATCCTTGTCCGTTACCACGACCCCGAAACGCTGGTAGTCCTCCACCTCCTTGGCCCAGATGATCCCATCGCCTTTGAAGCGATTGATCAGGGTAAGATCGGCTTCAAACACCGTATCCACGAAGACGATCAGGATCGGTTCCTTCACGAAGGGGCGAGCCAGGTTGACCGCGCCGGCAGTGCCGTCCTGGACCTTTTGTTCGATGTAGCGCGAAGGAATTCCGTACCGGGTGCGGGAGTACTCCTCCGCCTGCTCCTTGAGATGCCCGGTAATGAAGATCAGCTCCGAGACGTCCAGCCCGTTGAGCCGGTCCATTACCCAGTCCATCACCGGCCGGCCACCCACCTTGAGCATCGGCTTGGGAACGAGGTGGGTGTGGGGGCGGAGGCGAGTACCCTTCCCTGCCAATGGAATGATCACCTGCATGGTTCAGCTCCTTCCGTACCGGTCGGTGAGGCGGACCAGGTCGTCGAGTTCAGGGGTGGAGGCTTCGAGGACATCACTGTCCAGCACGGCCTCGATCTGGTGGACCAGCGTGGGAGGAATATGGACGGATTCACCGGCCTTGAATCGCCGCTCGATCAAGTCGGTGCCAGGCCGGGTACGCAGGATCAGCTCGCCCGCGAGCACGTGCATGGTTTCGTCTTTCTTATTGTGATACTGCAGGCTCAGAACATGGCCGGCGTTGACATGCAGGATCTTCCCGACGTAGCGGTCGGTCCTGGCCCAGACGAGTTCATAGCCCCAGGGCTTGTCCACACGATACGGCACGTCGGGCATTTAACGCTCCACATGAGAGAGAGTAAGCGAGGATGGATGAGTGACGCATGCCTTGACGCAGACTCCGCAGCCGACACAGCCTTCCACCCGGATGACGGGGTGACCAGCGTCGTCCATCCCGATCGCGGTGGGACCCACCGGGCATGACCGGGCGCACACGCCGCACTCGGTACCTTCGAACGTGATGCACCGCCTGGGATCGAGCTCGAGCGCTCCCAGCCGGAGTCCCAGCCAGAGGTTCGCCGGCACGTTCAGGGCGTCCGTGGGACAGGCCGCCGCGCAGGGCATGTCCGGACAGACCACGCACGGCTGGTACGACGGGTCAATATAGGGTGTACCGGCCGCGAACCCGCCGTCGGTCGGGACCTTGAGAATCGCCCGCACCGGGCAGATGCCAATGCAGTCACCACACCGGGTACACGCCGCGAGAAATCCGACCTCGGACAAGGCACCGGGCGGCCGGTAATACTCGCGGACAACGACCCGTTCCTCCGCCTTTGCGAGCAGATTATCGAACCAGTCGCCCACGGCGTGACGAAACAGGTCGCGCCGGGATCCATCTCCTTGATTGATCATACGGACGAAAGCTAGCCGGGCCTTGACCGAATCTGAAACCCGCCGCTATATATTGACGTCCGACATGTAGAACCTCTACATAAGACCATTGATGACCACGAATCCCCCCAGCCGGGCCGAGTTGCTCCAGGGAACACTGGACATGCTCATCCTCCGGACCCTGAACGCGCAATCCATGCACGGATACGGCATCTCCCAGCACATCGAGAAGATATCACAGGAGGTGCTGCGGGTTGAACAGGGATCGCTCTACCCTGCGCTTGAGCGGTTGCAGCAGAAAGGCTGGGTGACCTCCCGCTGGGCCACCACACCGACCAACCGAAAGGCGCGGTATTACACCATCACCGCGAGCGGTCGCAAACACCTGGGCGAAAAGTCTGCGGCCTATGACCGGGTTGCGCTTGCCATCGCCCGCGTCATGGCCCAATAGGAACTCTCATGTCTCGTCTCGACGCCTGGCGCTATCGCCTCCACACCTGGATGAGTCGCAAACGCTTCGAAGAAAATCTCGACGCGGAGCTCGATTTTCATCGACAGCTGGAGACTGCCCGTCAGCTGGACACGGGCCTCTCGCCGGAGGAGGCCCGGTTCGCCACGATGCGGAAGATGGGAAGCACGGCCCGGTACAAGGACGAGGTGCGTCGAGCCGCCGGACTGGAGCGCCTCGATTCGGTGCGGCAGGATATTCAGTTCGCCTGGCGGGGACTCAAGCGCGAACCCCTCTTTGCATCGTTCATCATCCTGACGCTCGCGTTGGGTATCGGGGCGAATTCCTCCATTTTTTCGGTGGTGGACCGCTTGCTGCTTCGTGGCCCCGACCACGTGGTTGACCCGCATCGGCTCGTGCGGTTCTACCAGACTGAACAGCCGCGGGGTCAGCCGGAATACAGTTCGGCCTACCTGGGATATGCCGCCTACACCATCATGGCTCGGGAAACCCCGGGGCTCGAAGGCGCGGCCGCCTACAGCACCACCGGTCAAACCTCCGGTGCCGGCATCGACGCGCGGCCCATCCAGGTGAGCGCGGTCACGGCCTCGTTTTTTCCCCTGCTTGGAATCAGGCCCGAGCGAGGTCGATTCTTCACCTCCCTCGAAGACACGACCACCGGGGCCCAGCACGTGGCAGTAATCGCGAATCGATTCTGGCGCAGCGTGCGGGGGAAGGATCCCGCGATCCTGGGGAAGGCGATCGACGTTGGTGGCGAGCAGTACACGATAATCGGGGTGGCGCCGGCCGGTTTCACCGGCGCCGAGCTCGAGCCGGTCGATGTGTGGATCCCGATGAGCCTCCTGGGGGCTCGGGTAACGGACGACTGGACGACGACGTGGACCGCCCAATGGCTTCGGGTGATCGGCCGGATCAGACCAGGCGCATCGCGGGGGCAGGTCGAGGCCCAGGCGACTCGCGGGTTCCTCCGTGCGAACCGCGAAGCGGACAGCACAAGTCGTTACCGAATGTCGGTCGCCCCGCTCAGCGCCGACACCGAAGGGAAGGATTCGATTGAAGCCCGGGTTTCGCGCTGGCTGGTGGGTGTCACCGCGCTCGTACTGCTGATCGCATGCGCCAATGTGGTCAACCTGCTTCTCGCGCGCACCATGCGACGCCACCGGGAGGTCGCGGTGCGACTGGCCCTCGGCGCCGGCCAGGGCAGGCTCATCCGCCTGTTTCTCATCGAGGGGCTGATGCTTTCAGCCATCGCCGGCGTCTTGAGCCTGGCTGTGGCCTGGGGTCTCGGCAAAGCCATCCGGACCGTCTTCCTTCCCGATATCGAATGGAGCGCGCTTCCAGTGGATGGACGGGTCCTGGGGATTACCGGGCTCGTCGCCCTGGGCACCGGGATACTGGTGGGAATTGTGCCGGCTATCAGACTCAGCGGATCGAATCTTACCACATCGCTCAAAACCGGTATCCGCGAAGGCGGTGGGCGTCATGCAACTGCGCGTCAGTTCCTCACCGCAGGTCAGACGGCGATCTCCGTCGTCCTGCTGGTTGGAGCAGGGCTGTTTGTTCAAAGCCTTCGCAATATTGAGAACCTGGACCTCGGAATCGAACCGGAGCACGTGCTGGCCGTGTCGGTGAGCTGGCCGAGCCGGAGAGGGATGAACGACTCCGCCCGGGCCCTCGACCGGGCGAGCGAGACCCGGTTTTATCGCCTTGCGCTGGAACGCGTTTCGACTCTGGTTGAGGTTGAACGCGCCAGCTTGAGCGTGGGTCTTCCCTTTCGCTCCTACTTCAGCGTCGGTCTCAACGTGCCTGGCTGGGACTCGATTCCCCGGGTGGCCGGCGGGCAGCCGAATATCAGTGCGATCACCAGTGACTACTTCTCGACCGTTGGTACTCCCGTGCTCCGCGGCCGTCAGTTCGCGCCATCTGATCGCGAAGGAAGCGAACCTGTCGCCATCGTAAGCGACCTGATGGCGCGCACGCTCTGGCCCGGACGAGACCCACTCAATCAATGCCTGCTGATAGGCGAAGACAGCGCGTGCTCTCGCGTGGTCGGCGTCGTCGGGGATGTTCATCGGCACGCGCTGCGAGAGCCGGAAACGATGCATTACTACATTCCCATGGGCCAGGAGCATGGTTTTGGCGGGACGACGCTCCTGGTCCGACCGAAGGGGAGTTTGAAAGGAATGGAGCGCGAAATCCGGCGGGCCTTGCTGGAGGAAAATCCGGGCGCAGGCTACATCGGAATACAGTCGATGCAGGAGATCATCGATCCCCAGGTCAGGCCCTGGCGGCTGGGAGCCACCGTCTTCAGCCTCGCGGGACTGCTGGCGCTGCTGGTTGCGGCGGTCGGGTTATACAGCGTGCTCTCGTATCTCATTGCCCAGCGGAAACATGAAATAGGGATTCGCCTCGCCCTTGGTGCGCGGGCATCCAGTATTTCCGCCCTCATCCTTCGCAGCAGTTTGAGCATGGTGGCCGCCGGTATCGTGATCGGCACGATCGCCGCGCTCATCGGCAGCCGGTACGTCGGCTCGCTGCTGTTTGATACCTCCCCCCGGGATACCAGCTCCTACCTGATCGGCGCCGGCACCCTTGTCATCATCGCGTTGCTGGCCTGTCTTCCCCCCGCTCATCGCGCGAACCGAATACGCCCGATGGAGGCGCTTCGGTCCGAGTGACCCCCAGGTTGTTCAGAACGCCGGAGAGAAGGCCAGCGCCCAGCGGAACTTGACCTCATCCGTCCCCGGGTTGTCCTGTGAAAGCAGCGGGCGGTTCAGATAAAGCGGGATATCAAAACGGGTGGTGAAACGGCTGTCCCCGATCCGATGTTCGGCCCGTAGACCAATTCCCGCATCGGCGAACACGTTGAGATCTTCAACAATGCCCGGGGCCGCCGGGTTCGCGTCGGTCAGCGCGGCATCGCCAAAGAGCGCGAGAGAGACGCGAGAGAAGAGATGGGCTCCTGGGCGCTCGATGATCGAATGCTGGAGCTCGAGGTTCATCGCGTACACCTGGCTCCCGCTTACACCCGAGCCGTAACCCCGGACATCGCCATCGCCCGGTGTGTGATAGTTGAAATTGGGTCGGACGAGAAGCGCGCCGCGCGAGCGGGTAAATGGATTGTTCAATTTCTGCAGTGGATCGGCCCCCGAGACATAGATCCGGCGCTGCCGCACGACATCGTTGTCCGCTCCTTTCGCCACGCCGGCGAAGAACCGACCGGCAATCGTAAACTTCCTGCCGAGCGGTCGCCGAGCCGTCGCGTCGAGCGTTCCCCTGAAATATGGCTGCACATCGTATCGATGATCGACGGTGACCCCCGGTCCATTGTTCAGATATTCCACCCCGCCGCCCAGGGAAATCCTGCCGGCGAGGAGCCATGGTCCGGTCCGCCGGGTCGATCGGGCATAGACCTGGGCCTCAACGATTCCAGCGTTCTGGTAGAACGCGGGGTTGAGGTACGTCGTGTCCTGGGTGGCGAGCCACCTGAGCGAAACCCCGTGGGTGGTCGTCGGTCCGAATCCCAGGTGATTGCGGGAGCCCTGTTCGTAGGATAGAAAGACCCCATCGCGGCCCTCGACGTGCATCACCTCGAGCGTCTGACTGGCCCGGGGGGAGCGAAGGAACGTTGGATTACGAATCCGGAAAAAGGCGCCCCAGTCCTTCGGATCTTCCGTTGGATTGGCCCAGCCGGTGCTTCGCGTCGTGGCGGCGACGCTCTGATTGTACCGGCCCAAATAGTTCGATCTGGTTCGAAACCCGAGGGTGATTCCTGCCTGGTCGTTGTACCAGACGAGAGGAAGCCACGCGTTCACCATCCGGTCACGCTCGGTCCGGGTCTTGAAGATCAGATCGGGGTTGCTCACCGTCCGCTGAAACGGCACAAAACCAAAGATCCAGGATCGACGCCGGGCGTTGTTGAGCATGTTCCAGTCGTGGGTGGTCACATGGGGATCGACGACCACTTCCTTCGGCTTGAACGCACTGACGATCTCGACCATTTTGCGCTCAGCACGTCCATCGGTGCGAACGATCGTCGTATCCTTGCCGTTGATCACCGCAACCTCGGCCGGCACGATTCCCGGGGACAGGCGGCGCACCTCGACCTGGGAGTGCCAGCGACCATCCGATAGACGCTTGTACCGGACTTTTCCGGCGGCGTAGTCGTACAGATCGGTCGAGTGCAGCCACTGGCCAAAGAAATCGGAAAGGTCCATGTGAGAGACTTCCTCGGCCACGTCCATGAACGCCTGCTCGTCCACATGCTTGAGCTTCCAGCGGTCGTAGTACACCCGCATGATTTGTCGCAGGGTCGAATCGCCAACGATGGCGCGGAGCTGGTGAAAGAACAGCTCCCCGCGGCTGTAGATCATGATGTTGTAGGTCGTGAAGTCGCGATAGTCTTCGCTGACGAGGCTGGTGGGTTCGGAAAAGCCCTCGAGGTCCAGCCCGAGGATTCCCCGCTCGAGAGTCTGGTAGTCGCTGCCCTCGCCGGCGGCCTCATCGAACAATGCGGACTGAAAGCTGGTGAATCCTTCGTCGAGGAATCCTTCCTTCCATTCGTTGCTGGCGAGAATTCCCATCACGTAGTTGTGCCCCAGCTCGTGCACAATGAGCCCCTGGTCGGGCCCGCCGTCGTGAATCATCATGGGGAACTCGGTACCACCACCTTCGATCCGGTGTACGTTGGTAAGCTGAGGCCAGGCGAACTTGCCGAAGAAACCGTCGAGCCATTGCAGCGCGACTTCCGTCCGCTTGACCGCGATACCATTGCCCCAGGTCGCTTCGTCGCCCGGCTGATAGAGCACGTGAACCGCCACATCACCCCAGTGTCCGCCTTCGTAGCGGTAGTCCGGCCGCATGGACATGGCGAAATGATGGACGTCATCCGCATACCAGTAAATCCGCTTGCGACCCGCCGCGGTCGGCGC
The DNA here is from genome assembly GCA_039931815.1 of Gemmatimonadota bacterium. Classification (GTDB taxonomy): domain Bacteria; phylum Gemmatimonadota; class Gemmatimonadetes; order Gemmatimonadales; family GWC2-71-9; genus DASYPP01. The sequence continues at coordinate 26,399 of JBDTRF010000006.1, read as the reverse complement.
GGAAAACCGGGCGGCCAGCCCCGGGTTCACCGAGTTGCAATCATCCGCGTTTGCCGGGACGGGTCCGCCGTGATAGTAGTCGCGCTGATATTCAACCGGCCTGCCTGGAACGCGGTTTGCCTTTTCCCATCCCGGGTCGCCACAGACCGGAACACCGGTGGATCCTACGACCTGATCCTCTGGCACATCGAGGAGGACGTTAAACGTCCCGAAATCTCCATAGAACTCACCAGCCGGATACAGCGGATGCTCCTCCCAGCCGTACGTATCGTAGGCGACAACCCGAGGGTACCACTGGGCAAAATCGAACGCCCGGCCCCGGCGCCCCTGGCGACGGGGTGTGGTGGAAGGACGAGCATCCCAATTGAGGTCGGCCACCAGGGAGTCGCCGGGGGCCAGCGGATGCGGCAGGGTGTAGCGGACGATGGTACTGTCGGACGCGAAGGGATAAACTGGCGTCAGCGTTTCGCCCATGATCCGCACATCACTGATGTGATTAAACCCGTAGTCCGGATCCTTGAGATCATTAAACCGGCGGCGCTCTTCCGCCGAATCGACATCGGCCCAGCGGGAGCCGGGGCGAAATGCATTGAGATATAAATGAAAGGAGAACGTCTGAAGCGTATCGGGTGAATGATTGACGTAGGTGACCCGCTCGGTCCCCGACAACACCCCCTTCGGCTCATCCAGGGAGGCAGTGATTTCGTAGGTCATTCGCTGCTGCCAATAGGGCGGTCGCGGACTCGCGGCGGGTGATTGCTGCAGGGTCAACGCGAGGGCAAGAAGTCCGAAGGACATGAGAAATCCCTGAGCGGGTGAACGGGATGGGAAGTACCAGAAACTAGGTGGATCGCGCCGGATTGGACACGGTGATCGCAGTTTTGGTTACTCGATTACCGGCGGGCGGTTGAAGGCAGGCTACCGCCGGTCACTGGTTCTTCGAAGTCGGCGGAGAACTCGGGTTTGCGCGGCCGAGTCGTGAACCGCAATGAAGATGGTATCGTCTCCCGCTATGGTTCCGGCAATATCGGGCCATGCCTGCCGGTCGAGCGCCACGGCCACGCGGTTGGCTTCGCCTGGTGGAGTATGCACCACGAGCAGGGCGTCTCCCGCCCGTTCAGTCGTCAATACACCCTCGGCGATCCGCCGCTCATCGGGATCCGCCGCCGGTCGCTGGGGGGCGCGCTGATAGGCGCCCTGGACTTTGACCAGGCCCAGGGCCGTAATGTCCCGACTCACCGACGATTGAGTCACCGGCCATCCATCGGCCATAAGTGCCGCCGCCAATTCTTCCTGCGTTCTGATCGGACGGGTCGTGATCAGCTCCAGGATGCGCAGGTGTCGCTTCTGTCGATCGGCCGTCATGGCGCCTTGCTTTCCAGGAGTCGGCGGATGGCTGCCCTGAAGCGGCGGCGTTCTTTTTCCTGCCACGCCTTGCGCGATCGCGACGTCCCGGTGAGCACAGCCAGGCCGGGATTCCCGATTCCACCGGTCGACATCCGGTTGCGAATGATGTCCGAGTCGCGGGGGCGGGGGAACGTCTCGCCGCGCTTGAGCGCCGCTGAGACATCGCGATACGCCGCGCGGAATCTCTCACCCGCCTTGACCCGACGCATGACCTCGTCGGTCGCGAGGACGTCTCCCGGAATGGCCGCGCGCCCGACCGCGCGGTTGACCTGAAGCCGGGGCATCACCTGGGCCAGCATCACGAGCATCTCTTCGACGCGGGAGAGGCCACGCATCAGCGGTTCCTTGAGCAGCTGGAAATCCCGATGATAACCGCCGGTGAGTTTGGCCCGAAGCGCCAGGATGGCCGATAGATCTCCCTCCAGCGCCGCAGCGCGACCACGGGTCAACTCAAACACATCGGGATTGCGCTTGTGCGGCATGATGCTCGATCCGGTGACGATCGTCGCCGGCAGTGCCAGATATCCGAACTCCTCGGCACTCAGCAGAATGACATCGCTGGAGAGGCGAGATAGATCGTGACCCAGTTGCACGCACCAGAAGACGGCGGCCGCTTCGATCTTGCCACGCCCATTCTGCGGTGTCGTCGCCACCTGGTCGAGATTGGAAAACCCTAACGCGCGCGCTGTCGCCTCGCGATTGAGTGGCAGTGGGACACCGTACCCCGCGCCCGTGCCGAGGGGAGACCGGTCGACCTGGGACCAGAGGGCGGGTAGAGTTGCCAGCGTATCCAGCAAACCTTCGGCGAGGCCGCCGGCCCAGAGCGCCGCACTCGATGGCATCGCGCGACGGGTATGCGTGTAGCCCGGCCAGAGGGTTCGCTGCTCTCGCCTGCCGAATTCAAGCAGGCGATCGACCAGGGCCAGCGTGGCGGCATGTACCTCGAGCAGCCGGTCTTTGAGAAAAAGGCGAAGATCGCAGGCGACCTGGTCATTGCGGGAACGGCCGGTATGCAGCATCTCACCGATATTGCCATGATGGGCGGTCAACCAGTTTTCGACGGCGGTGTGCACATCCTCATCTTTTCGCCCCAGCGTAAGTTTGCCGCCATCAACCGCTCGCAAGGCGGCGCGGAGCCCCGCGCGAAGCCTGCGGAATTCTGCCGGGCGCAATAGATGTGAAGCACGAAGCCCTTCAACATGACCCAGGCTTCCGATGACATCCCATCTCAGCAGCTGGCGATCCCATTCATGATCCGACCCCGAGGTATATGAGAAGAGCGCCGGATCGACTCCACCGGCTGACGACCAGAGTGTGGTAGACCTCCTCGATCGGGCATCGGCGCCTGGTTTCTTCATGTGCCGCTCCGATCATTGAAATACTCCCGGGCAAGATCCCGATAGAACCGTCGTGCCTCGCTCACTTCGGCGATCTCGACGCACTCATCCGGCGTGTGAGACCGGCGACTGGTACCGGGGCCGCATTTTACGCCATCGCTATCGCGAAGAAACACCCAGTCTGAACAGGTGGGACTTCCGTATCGCCTCGCTCCCGGTCGAATCGATGAGGCGACGGCGAGCAGCCGGGAATTCTCCGGCGTCTGACAGGGAACCAGGCGATCGGAGGTCACAATCACTTCTGATTTCAGTGCGGCTCGCAGCTCATCCGCCAACTCCCGGTGCGACCAGGCGGGTGTGCTCCGAACGTCGAGAATCGCTTTCGCCACAGGGGGTGTGACATTGCGGCTCACGCCGGACTCGAGCATCGTCGTCGTTATGGTGGGATGGCCGAGGACCGGGTGAGGCCGATTTCGAGCGAGTGTGTTCAGCCGGACCAGGTCGCCGGCGAGAAGCTCGGCCGCGTTCGTGAAGTCTCCATCCTCAAGCGCGTAGGCCGCATGCCGCTGCGTTCCCCGGGCGACGAGATCGATCATCATCAATCCCCGCTGGGCCACGGCGAAATCAAGGTTGGTGGGTTCGCCGATCACGGCCGCGTCGATGCGCCCCACAGCCCTTGCCGCATCCGGCATGCTGGTGAGGCGCGTTTCTTCCCCAAACCCCAGGATCACCACCAGGCGTCCGCAGGGAAGCCCAGGACCTCCGGCGGTATCGTGCGCCGCGCAGAGCATGGCGGCCACCGACGCCTTGGCGTCGCCCGAGCCGCGACCATAGAGTTTTCCGCTCTCGATCAGGGGAGTAAACGGGTCGCGAGTCCAGCCCTCTCCAGGAGGGACCACATCGAGATGGGAAACAAAGGCGAGCGTCGGGCCCGGCTCGCGCCCACGCACCGTGATCCGGACGCCGGTCTCATCCCGCAGGACATCGAGACCCCACGCTTTCGCACGCGATTCTACCAGCTCCGCCACCGCCAGCTCATTCCCGCTGATGGAAGGCGTCGCGACCAGTTCATGAAGCAGGGTGATCTCAGTCGGCCAGGTCGACATCGATATACGCCGCTTTCTCCTTCCGGCCAACGATCATGGTGCCGCATCCTGACCCGGTGAAGACCTCGAGGAGCAGCGCGTCCGTGGTTTTGCCCCCGATGATGTGGGTGCGCTCGACACCATTGGTGGCGGCCCGGATACACGCTTCAACCTTGGGCAGCATTCCGCCGGCCAGGGCACCGCTTGCCACCAGGCCGCCCAACTCATCGGGATCGGCAAAGGCAACCAGGGTGGACGGATCGTTGCGATCGCGGAGCACACCGGCGGCCCCGGTGAGAAAGATCAGTTTCTGCGCCTTGAGTGCGACCGCCAGCGCCTCGGCGACGGTGTCGCCATTCACGTTGTACACCCGACCATCAGCATCGCCCGCGAGGCTGGCAACGACGGGAACGAAGTGCGCCTCCATCAGCGTGAGCAGTACGCGCGGGTCGACGTTGTCGATGTCTCCCACGTTGCCAAAATCGACCAGGCGCGTTTCCCCCGTTTCCAGGGTCATGCTCACCGGGGGACGGCGGTGGGCGGTGATGAGATCCGCGTCGACGCCGGACAGTCCAACGGCCTGCACCTCGTGACTGCGGAGCGCGGAAAGCAGGTCTACGTTGATGGAGCCGGCATACACCATTTTGGCCACTTCGAGGGCGCCATCGTCGGTGACTCGCCGGCCGTTGATGAGGGTGGGTTCCAGCCCCAGTCGTCGAGAAAGGGCCGTGGCCTGGGGCCCCCCGCCATGCACCACCACGATCCGGATTCCCAGCGAGGACAGGAGCGCGATCTGCCCTGCCACGTGATCGAGCGCCGAAGCCTCTTCCATGACCTCGCCGCCGAGTTTGATCACAAAGACGTTGCCACGGTAGGCTCGCACGTAGCGCAACGCGCCCTTGAGCCCGCTGATGCCCCTGGCGGAATCGATCATTGGGTTTGCGTTCCGATCATTGCGAGAAGGAGAGCGCGCTGGACGTGCAATCGATTCTCGGCCTGATCGACGACCGCGGAAGCAGCGCCGTCCAGCACCGCATCATCAATCTCGACGTTTCGCCGGACGGGAAGACAATGCATGACGACACCGCGGGATCCCCGGGTCGAGCGCAGTCGGGATGCGGTCAGCTTCCAGTCCTTGAGGCCGCTACGGGCCTCGGCCTCCGCTTCCGGCCGGCCGAAGAGCTTGACCGATCCCCACGACTTCACGTAGATCGCGTCGGCTCCGACCACCGCTTCATCGGGATCATTGATGATTTGCACTCCCTGGCCCCCATTGTCCCGATTCATGCGGCGAATAAGAGCCGTGTCATCCGGATCAAGCTCGTATCCATCAGGACGGGCAATCACGATCTCCATGCCTAGCCGGGCCGCCGCCAGCGCGGCGCTCACGGGTACAGCCGTGGGGAGGGCCTTGGGATGCCAGGCCCAGCTCAGGACAAACCGTTTCCCCCGCGTTTCCCCCAGCTTCTCCTTGAGCGTGAGAGCGTCCGCCAGCTCCTGGCAGGGATGCCGCCGGGAAGATTCGAGGTTGATGACGGGCTTCTCACAATATTTCGCAAAATTCCGGATGACCGCGTCCTGGCGAGCCACATTCCAGTCGGGGCTTTTCGGAAAGCTGCGGATGCCCAGGACATCGGCGTAGCGGCCGAGCACCCGGGCGGCCTCGATGATATGCTCGACCGAGGCTCCATCCATAACCGCGCCGAGTTCTGTTTCCAGCGGCCAGCTTCCCTTGCCCGGCTCGAGGACGATGGCGTGACCGCCATGGAGAAACATCGCGGCCTCGAAACTGGCGCGGGTGCGCAGACTGGGGTCGAGAAAGACCATGGCCATGATCTTGCGATCGAGTCCACCTTTCACCTCACCCCGCTTGATGCGCTGCGCCAGCTCGAGAATCCCTTCGACCTCGGCCGGCGACCAGTCTTCGACCGCGAGAAAATCGTGTTTCGTCATAGGGCCTCTGGTGTAACCGCCAACTGGTGAAGACCTCGCTCCGCGGCAATGCTCAAATAGCGCAAGACACTGAGACCGTTGAGATCCGATCTGGTCCACATCGCGACAGGCGCCCGGCGACTCAAAACAGCACCTCGCTCATCGCCCGGAGCAGGATGTCGGCTTCCGCGATCGAGAACGTAAGCGGAGGCAGCAGGCGCAACACGTTCGGGTCGGTCGAGGTGCCGGTGAGAATTCTCTGCTCGAACAGCGCCCGCTGCACCGTCAGCGCGGCGATCGGAAGCCGCAGCCCCAGGAGAAGTCCCTTCCCCTGTACGTTGATGCCGAGCCTTCGGCATTGCGATCGTACAAATTCCTCGACCTGGCGTACGTTCGCGAGGAGATTCTCGTCATCGATCACATCGAGTGTGGCGAGGGCCGCGGCACAGGGAACCGGGCCGCCACCGAAGGTACTGCCAAGGTCGCCGGTGGCGAGCGAGGTAGTCAGCGCAGAACATGCCACCACCGCGCCAATCGGAAGCCCGGAGGCGAGCCCTTTGGCCATGGTAATAATGTCGGGGGTTACCCCAAACGCTTCCGCGGCGGTAAACGCCCCCGACCTGCCTGCTCCGCATTGAATTTCATCGAAGATGAGCACGATCCCACGATCCGTACAGAGCATGCGCGCACGCTCGAGAAATTCGCGCGAGCATTCCCGGGCGCCGGCCATTCCCTGCACCGGCTCAAGGAGAAGAGCGGCGACGTCGCCATCGAGGGCAGCATCGAGGGAGGCGATATCACCGAACGCGGCACGACGGGACAGGGGCATTCCTGCTCGCCGAGCGCCTTCTTCGTACTTCCGCCCGTCACAGCAGGCCAACGTCGCAACGGTGCGCCCATGCCATCCACCCGTCAGCGTGACGATGGTGGTTCGTCCGGTATGACGCCGCGCGAGGTGGAGCGCGTTTTCATTTGCCTCCGCACCCGAGTTGCAGAAAAATACTTTCTCAAGCGGGGCCGGACAGAGCGAGGCCAGGCGATTGGCCAGCTGGTCCCGGACTGGAAGCGGCACCGCCGTCGAATAGAACAGGAGCCGCCCCGCCTGCTCGGCGATCGCCTGCACGACTCGTGGATGAGAATGCCCGGTTGAGGCCACCGCGTGGCCGCCGTACGCATCGAGCCACCGGTTGCCTTCTTCATCGATCAGCCAGGAGCCCCGGCCGGAGACCGGTCGAACGGGCATCTGGGCGTACACCGGAAGCAACGCCTCCTGCTTTTCCTGAGTGAATCCCGCGGTCGTGGCTACCGGTGAAATCAGCATGGAAACATTCCTCCAATTCGCAGTCCGGCGTCTTCGGGAAAGCCGAGCGCCAGGTTCATGGCCTGGACCGCCTGGCCACCGGCGCCTTTGATCAGGTTGTCGATGGCCACAGAGACGCGCACCTCAGGGTCCCGCCCTGGTTGGGTTATCGAGATCAACGCATTGTTGGTTCCGACCGCATGGGTCAATTCGGGGGGCGCATCGAGGACGTGGACAAAGGGGCGGCCGGAGTACGCGGCCCGGAAAAGCGCAGAGACGTCGAGCGCGCTTCCACTCCACCTCGCATGAAGCGTCAGGTAAATGCCCCGGACAAACGGTCCCGAGTGCGCCAGGAGCCGCGCGCTCGCGCCGGAATCTCCCGTCCAGTTGCGCCACTGCTCCCCGATTTCTGCCTCATGACGATGACCGAGTGCCGTATATGCAAAGACATTGTTGGCCCGGGTCGGATGGTGTGTCGTCGCCTTGGGATGCACCCCCGCTCCACTCGATCCCGTGATCGCAAAGAGCGCGGGCGAGATGCCGCCGATTCCCCTGAGCGGATACAGCGCCAGCTGGGCCGCCGTCGCGAAGCAGCCGGGGGCGGCGATCGCTCGCGCCCCGCGGAGCTCGGCACCTTTAATGTCCGCCAGGCCATAGGAGAACCGGGAAACGAATTCGGGCGCCTGGTGCAGGCCGTAGTGCTGCTCATAGGCGCTGAGGTCTTGGACCCGAAAGTCGGCGCCGAGGTCGATGACCAGTCCGGGGTGTTCGGCGAAGATTTCACCGATGACACGGGACGATTCACCGTGCTCCAGGGCGAGAAACACGACATGGCGTCCCCGCGCCGCCTCGGCCGGCGAATGACCGGCGAACCGGGCCTCGGCAAACCCCCGGAGACCGGGATGCACCTCGCCAAGGAGCCGACCGGCCTGGCTTCGACTGGTCGCGGTACATTCCTGGACCTCGGGATGCCCCAGGAGAATGCGAAGCAGCTCGCCGCCGGCATATCCGGCGGCTCCGATGACCGAGACCTTCACGCGAGGAGAACTGCCGAAGGAAATGCCGCGGGGACCTGGGCCTCGCGACTTTCCGCGATCCGCAGGGCATCAAGGATGATGCGAGTCAGCCCCTCGGAATCGCGGAGCGCATTGTGCGCGGGGATGTGAAGCGAATGACGGATGTAGTCACGGCCAACCTCATTGTCCGTCGCCGGGCCGGTCAACACCGTGACTGGGAGAGAAAACGCCCGCGTCATCAACTCAACGGAACCCCAGCATCCGACCGGATCCGGGGCCGCCATTACGTAGGCCGCGCCGACCGCGGTGAGTTCGGGATCGCGCAGAATATCCTGGACACCGTACTCACCGAGAATGCCATCGCCCAGCTCAGCGACGATAACATCGGGTTTAGATAGCGCGAGTCGGTTGAAGATTCCTTTGGCCACCGGCACGGTCATCCCCGCCTGGGTGCTGGCGATGCCGGCATCGTTAAAGGTCAGGGCAGCGATGGCTCCCGCATCCTGCATCGACAAGGCATCGCGCATGAGGGAGACGCCGGTCAGCTTGGCAGCGGCCACGCGTCGGCCGGCACGGGAAAGCCCGCGAACCAGCTCCGTCGCGGCCACGGTTTTCCCTGAATTCATGCAGGTCCCGGCAACGTAAATAACCGGAATTGGCATATCCAGCGACGTGGCCAGCGGCACCGCATGATCCCGAATGTGGGCCGGCCGGCCCACCCGATCTCCCAGGTCCGGAAACGACAGAACCGCACCCAGCACCTGGGCTTTGAAGGGCGGGCCGATATCAGGATTGATCGATGTGCACCGCCCGAGAATGCCGCCGAGGTTCAATACTTCGATCGTATCGCCGACTTCGATGTGATCGGGGACAATGCCGGCATACCCGCGAAGCGCCCGCCGGCTGCCCAGCGTTCCGGCCAGCACGTCACCCGCGCGAAGGGACACCATTCGACCCGCCAGGTCCTCCACCGTGTTGTAGGTAGACTTGTCCTCGAGAATCCTCACCGCCAGCAGGTAGCCCTCGACTGAGACGATGTCGTGGCCGACCATCACCTCGGTCGAGAGATGGGCATTCCTGGTGGAAGATGAAATCCGGTCCAGCTTGACTCGCGTGGTCACAACCATGTCGACCTTCCTGTTGGGACAGAACCCCTGCGTATCGTGGATCGATACCCGACTACCTGCTGGTGAGCGCCGCACCGTTCACGCCAGCCCGAGCCGCGAGGAGCGACGGGATAGCGGAGACCCGGGCAAACGCGCGCGCTTCCTCCCCGGTCCAGAGCAGGTTCTCCTCTCCGTAGGTCGCCACCGCGGTGTCGATCATGGAGAACGGGCTGCGGCTGCCGACGACCTGGAAACGCCCCGGCGCCAGCCGCACGCGGGTATCACCAGTGACGCGCAGCTGCGAACTGGTGATCAAGGCCTCGATGTCCCTGAGGCTCGGGTCGAAATACTGACCTTCATGCAACCGATCACCGTAGAATTTTCCAAGCTGGTCCTTCCAGAAGGTCTGCCACTTGGTGAGAACCAGCTTCTCCAGCTCACGATGCGCGGCGATGAGCACCAGCGCAGCGCCGGCCTCGAAACCGATCCGTCCCTTGATTCCGAGGGCAGTCTCTCCCACGTGGATGTTCCTGCCAAGTCCGTACGCGTGAGCGGTTTCTCCCATCCGGTCGATCAGCACGGACGGATCCAGAGACTCCCCATTCAGCGCGACCGGCAGCCCCTGCTCCCAGCTGATCACCAGCTCGCTCGGCGCGGGTGCATCACCCGGCGGATCGAGTAGCTCTTCGGGAGGGCCCGCCCAGCTATCGTGGGTCCATCCACCGCCCCACGTGGTGCCCCACCCGCCACGATTGACCGAGTAGGCTCCGGCCTTTTCGGGCACGGGAAGATTCCGGGCCTTGAGGTAGGCGATGGCCTGGTCTCGCTTGAGTCCTTCCTCTCGAATCGGCGTGAGGATCTCCAGATCGGGCGCCAGCACCCGAAATGCAATGTCAAACCGTACCTGGTCGTTGCCCGCTCCGGTGGACCCGTGCGCGACGACGGCAGCACCGATTTCCCGCGCCGCGGCAATCACTGACAGTGCCTGCTGCGTGCGCTCGGCGGCGACACTCAACGGATAGACGTCCCCCCGGAGCACGTTGCCCTGGATGAGGAAGCGCACGAAGCGCTCGAAAACGTCCCGCCGCGCGTCAACCTCGTGATGCGCCACCGCGCCTACCGCCATTGCCTGCTGTCGAATCCGATTCCGCTCCTCCGGACTGGAGCCGCCCGTGTCGACGAAGACGGTGTGCACGGCGTACCCCTGCTCCGTGAGGCGGGGAACGCAGTAGGAAGTATCGAGGCCTCCGGAGAAGGCCAGAGCGAGTGGTGTATGCATAATGCATAATTATGCAATGATGTCGATGAAGACGCAAGTCCTATGAGCGGGGGACTCCTGTATGCCCGGCCCCGAAAGTCGCCCTCGTTGAGCTGGCGAGGAGCACCGCGTTCGCGGACATTCAATCGACCGGACGAGGAACCTGGTCGTGATGGAATTAGATTGGTGACGCCATGTCAGCTGACATGCGCCGGCTGACCGATGAATTTCCGCAGACCGCCGCGCGCCTGCGTTTGATGCCCCCTGATCCCCGGGTGAGATCATGTCCCCACTCCCTGTTCTCCCCATTGTCACCGCGGTCCTGGCGCTCCTGACCATCGGTCTTCTCTTCATCGTTCTCCGCCAGCCGGCGGCGGGCGCAAACGGACGCCTGGAGCAGCAGGTCAGCGACATGCGAACCCGGATCGATCAGCTGGTGGCAACGCAGCAGGACCTTCCCCGGACGCTGCTGGACGATCGGACCGCGCAGGGCCGGATACTCTCCGAACAGGTCGCGCTGCTCTCCACCCTGGTGACGACACAACTTGAGTCGTCACAAACGACCATGGGGCAGCGACTCGACGAAACCGGCCGCCTTGTCGCCGATGTCAGGGAACGCCTGGGCAAGCTATCCGACGCCACCCAGCGACTGGAAACGATGGGGACCTCGGTCACCGAGGTACAGGAGCTGCTCCGCGTCCCCCGGTTACGAGGGACACTGGGGGAGGTCTGGCTGGAAGAGATCCTCCGGCAGGTCTTTCCGGCGAGTCTCTACCAGATGCAATACACTTTTCAATCCGGAGTTCGCGTCGATGCGGTCATCCGGATCGGAGAGCGACTTCTTCCCATCGACTCCAAGTTCCCGCTCGAGGCGTGCCAGCGGATGCTCACCGCCGATGCTTCCACGGTGGAGCGCGAGCGCCGTTCGTTCCGGAAATCGCTCCGGGAGCGCATCGATGAAATCGCCGACCGCTACATTTCCCAGGCCGAGGGCACCTTCGAGTTCGCCCTCATGTATATCCCGGCCGAGAACGTGTACTACGAAGCCATCGTTCGAGGCGAAGACCTGGTCGATGGCCAGAGCATCATGGCCTACGCCATGGCGCGCCGAGTGATCCCCGTGTCTCCGCACACCTTCTATGCCTATCTGTCCGCCGTGCTCCACGGGCTCAAGGGACTTCGGGTAGAGGAACGCGCCCAGCAGATCCAGGCGGAGCTGGGAGACCTGGAGCTGCAATTCACCCGATTCTGGGGAAGCTTCGACAAGGTAGGTGTTCATCTCTCGAACGCGCAGAAGCAGTTTGCCGAGAGCGAGCGTCAGGCAATCAAGGTCCGGCTGCAATTGGAAGGGATGACAGGACAACCGGAAACAGAAGTAATTGCAGGGAGTGGAGAGTAACCATATGAATCGAACGTTCGGCAACCTTTCTTCACGCTCGCTTCCTTCTCCTGATTTTCTCTTCCCTTCTACTTCCTTCAGAAGCTGTAGCCCAGCCCCGCGTTGAGGTGGCCAGCCAGGTTGGGGACGTGCGCCTCCCCATGACGCACCTTGACCTCGACGTAGGAGGCCGAGACAGTTCCCCCCACCCCCAGGAAAATCCCGCCGAAAAGATTAAATCCGTACTGCACGCCAGCCTGGCTCGTCGCGCCGGAGAAGGTATAGCCTTTATTCAACGGGCCACCGGTTCCTGAGTATCGGAGCCCTCTTACCGAATTGGAAGCGTGGGTTACGACGGCGCCGAGGCCGACCGAATAACTCAGGGGGCCATGACGCCAGGCTCGACCAAGTGTGATCATATTGAAGCCATAGGTGATCTTGAACCACTGCACTTCTGGCGGCGGGTTATCGAGGTATAGCTTGTGGTGAATAAATTCGAGGACCCAGGCCTTGTTATCATGCCAGAATGCTATCCTGCCTCCGAAATACGGGGTGTCTTCTCCGGGCCGGGTGGAATAGTGAGCCGTGAAATGAAGATCCGGCTGACCGGCCTGATAAATCGACAGCGTGGTTGGCAAGTTCCACGAAGAACCGCTGAAGGCTTCCAACGTCGTCTGCGCCCGGGCAGTGCCCGATCCGAGCATCAGCAACCCCGCGACCCAACCCCACGGCACTCGCATACTTCGCCGGATCCCTTCATTATCTAGTCAAGTTCGACGGACAGGATTCACGGCTTCTTTAACACAGTCGAGCATCATGCCTAATGAAAAGCTGGCCCTGGTGCTCTCCGGAGGAGGCGCACGGGCGGCTTACCAGGCCGGAGCGGTATCAGCACTGGCGGAGCTGCATCCCAACCTTGCCTTTCCTATCATAACCGGGGTCTCAGCGGGCGCCATCAATGCCGGGTTCCTCGCCGCCCATATCGGCTCACTCCCTGATGCCGCAGCGCAGCTGCGTTCCGCCTGGGAAGACCTGACGGCTGCGCGAGTGTACCATCTCCGGCCGGCGGGACTCTTTCTCTCGACCGCGCGCCGAATTCTCATGGCCCTGGTTGGACAGGACCCGGGACCGGCGCACCTCCCAGGGATTCTCGATCTCGAACCTCTGCGCAACTACCTGGGAAAAAGTATCCGGTTTCTGGACATTCAGGAAAAGATCGACACCGGTCGGCTCCGCGCTTTTGCCTTGAGCGCCACTCCCTACACCAATGCTCCGACCCGCACGTTTGTGCAGGGAATCCCGGACATCCCGATGTGGAAACGGGCCGAACGAATATCGGTTCGCGCTTCGATCAGCGTGGAGCATGTGCTTGCCTCGGCCGCCATTCCTCTCGTCTTTCCCGCAATCTGGCTCGACGGCGAGTTCTACGGTGACGGAAGTGTTCGCCAGACCGCACCCCTGGCCCCGGCCATCCACCTCGGTGCCAGCCGGATCCTCGTCATTGGGACGAGGCATCCCGACGACGACACGCCGCATCACCCGACCCGGACCCAGAATCCCACCGCCGCCGAAGGCATGGGTCTGCTGTTCAATTCCATTTTCCTTGACGCGCTGGACGCCGACGCGGAGCGCCTCACCCGGATCAATCGCCTGGTTGAGAGCCTCCCGCCCGATTTCCCCGTTCCCGATGGATTGCGTTCCGTGAAATTTTATCACCTTCGGCCCTCTCGCGACCTGAGCACTCTGGTGACCGGGCAGCATTACCGGTTGCCGTGGACCATGCGTACGATCGTCCGGGCAATGGGCGGCGAGAGCGCAGGATCGACCGTTCTCTTGAGCTACATGCTTTTCGACCCAAGCTTTACCGGCCGATTGATAGAACTGGGCTACCAGGATGCGATGGCCGCGCGGGAGCAGATCCAGAGCTTTCTTGCTCCATGAGGCCGGGGGAAGGGGAGTTCTTCATTGCAGCGGGAGCAACGGCAATGAATTGCCAATTGCTTTTCCTCGGCGAACCTTCGGACCAGATGCCTTCACCGCCTGATACCCACCTTGCAGTCAGCGGATCGTAAAGCACTTCACAGATTTTTTAACCACGCTTTCACCGAATCGACATCATGCTGGGCCAGCCCATGCCCGCCCGGGGTCACCTGGAGCGTGACGTGAGCCCCGCTCTTCCGCAGAAGCTCGGCCAGCTGATCAACCTGCCCCGGGGGAACCGTGGGATCATCTTTGCCGGCCGCAATCAGGACCCGCTTCTTCCTCAGGTCCGGCAACGCAGCAGGAACGAATGGAACCATGGGCCGGAGCAGCGCGACGCCGGCCAGCACTTCGGGCCGCGAGAGCAGGACGCTGGATGCGATGTTGGCGCCATTGGAGTAGCCCAGCGCAATGACCTGGTCAGCGGAAATACCATAGCGGCCATAGGCCTGGAGGAGAAAATCAGCCAGCTCCTGGGTTCGTCGCTTGAGGTCAGGCAGGTCAAACACGCCCTCGGCGATCCGTCGAAAAAACCTGGGCATGCCATTTTCCAGGACTGAGCCTCGCACGCTGAGGAGGGCCGCACCGGGCATGACCATCTGCCCCAGCGGAATGAGATCGTTTTCGTCCCCCCCGGTTCCGTGAAGGAGGAGCAACGTGGTGCTGCCGGGGGTGGCGGGAATGAACCGATGGATCATTTCGAGAGGAAGCGGATCAGTCATCATGGCACCGTGTCGTGGCTGGCCGGCAGCTCAACCGATGGCAGCCGGGTCTGAATGGAAGAACGGGACGCTTCCAGCCACGGAGGGAGTCGCAATCCGGTTCCTAAATTGTTCCGGGTTTCATCCACCATGAATCCAGGACCCTCTGTCGCAATCTCGAAGAGGACTTCACCCGGTTCGCGGAAGTACACCGAGCGAAAGTAGTGCCGGTCCAGGACCGCGGTGGTCGACATGCCAGCCGCCTTGATCTGGGCCTGTGCCATGTGCTGGTCGGTATCGTCCGTCGCGCGATACGCGACATGATGAATCGTCCCGACTCCCATGATGCCGCCCCAGAACCCTCCCGCGACGTGCACATCGATGATCCTTCCGAGCCCATCGCCAGGAGCTTCGAATCGAAACCGCGACTCATCGGCATGCGTCTGGGCAAAGCCCAGCGTGTCCACGAGCACGGGGCCGGTCGGATCCAGGGCATGCTCCAGGACAGTGACACCGTAAATTCCGCGAATCGCTGCCTCCGGCGGAATGGGGCCGGAGACCCAACCGAGTCGCTCCTCCGCCGACGGATGCCCTACCAGTTCCAGCACCAGGCCATCCGGGTCGCTGAAGGTAAGAACCGTTTCATCCCACCGTCGGAGCGGGCCCTGATAACTGATTCCATGATGGATCAACCGGCCCACCCAGAAAGCGATGGCCTCGGGGGGTATGGCGAATGACGTAACGGAAATCTGGCCGACCCCGGAGCGGCCCCGCGGCGCATCTCGCCAGGGGAAAAAGGTCATGACCGATCCCGGAGACCCCGTCTCATCGCCATAATAAAAGTGATAGGTGGCTGGATCGTCGTAGTTAACGGTGACTTTCACCAGGCGAAGACCCAGGATACCGGCGTAAAAAGCCAGGTTCCGCTGCGGATCGCCGGCTATCGCGGTAACATGGTGAATTCCAGCCGAACGGAAGGACATGATAGCACCTGGGGATACGATCGAAACTGGTGAAGGCGTAGTATAGGTTTCTCCAGAGAGACGGGTCAATTGTCGATCACGGGCTCCACCTGAGATTCAACCATCGATCGATGGGTCTGGCGACGTATGGCACAAACGCGATATTCGCGGCCAGGATCACTCGCCGGAGACATTGATCACGACGGAATCACGCTCGCCGCTGCTTCGTTCCGCGATGAACGCATGCCTCCCCGCTACCAGCATCCAGCGCAAATTCGAAGTTGGCTTCCCGTTGACCAACCACCGGACCTTGCCCAGGCCCGCTCCTCCGGCTGTCCGGAGCGCGATGGTCGCATACCGTGGTTCGACTCCGGGAGGCACCTGGTAGCGATCGCCGCTGACGGGAGAGACAATGCGAAACGGTTCCACCCCGGGTGATTCGGGGGAGTGGTCCGTCGCATACGTCAGAGCAGCGAGGGATGCCTGTTGGGACCACTCTCCATACATCGCGGGTAACACCACTCCCCCTGCCCGATGCCAGTCGCACTCATGCTCAGGCACCGTGCCTGGCGCAAACCATTCCACGGTATGAGGACAGCGCGGGCCAGCCCGGAGGCCTGACAGAAGACAGATCGTCGCGGGTACCGCGCCTGCGGCCTCCGGCGTGGGTAACGCTCCCGGCAAATAGCGCTGCGCCGTCAGCATGATCGCACGGTGCAGCAACGGTCCCGCACCAGTGACACCGCTCACCCGGTTCATCGGCCGGCCGCTGAAATCGCCGACCCACACCGCGACGGTGAAGTTCCCCGTCGTGCCGACCGCCCAGTTGTCGGTAAAGTGACGGCTGGTTCCTGTCTTGGCCGCAACGGGGAAGGGAAAATCAAACGGCGTGAGCAGTCCGAAACCGGGAATCCTCGCCACGGGATCCTCCAGAATATCCAGTACCAGCGCCGCCGATCGTTCGGTCATGACACGGCGCGTCGAGCCGGTGGCCGCCCCATGGGAGTTGCCCAGGTAACGCCAGGTGTAGGGCGACCAGGTTCCGCCATTGGCCAGGGCGCGATAGCCGTTGGCCAGCTCCAGCAAGGTCACATCGCCATTTCCCAGCGCCAGTCCCAATCCATAATAGGCCGGACTATGCCGCAGGCTTTCAAACCCGGCATCATGGAGAGTCCGAAGCAATGCCGCGGCGCTGAGCCGGTCGGTCAGCTCAACCGCTGGAATGTTGTACGAACTGGCCAGCGCTTCTCGAGCGCGCACCGGCCCGTGAAATCGGCGATCGTAGTTCCGTGGTCGATAGGGTCCGGCCGATGTTGCGTAGGTCTGGGCGATGTCCGGCAGGACCGACGCCGCCGTAAACCCGCGATCGAATGCCAAACCGTATACAAAGGGCTTGAGTGCCGACCCCGGCTGGCGGGGGGAAACGACCATGTCCACCTGGCCAGAGGTGTCGGCCCAGAAGTCGGGAGAGCCCACCCAGGCGAGGATCTCGCCGGTTGCGTTGCTGAGCACGACGGCGGCCGCCTGCCGCCCCCCCTCATCTTTCAGCTGTTCGACCGTCTGTCGGACTTCGCTTTCGATTTCAGATTGCAGGCCGAGATCGATTGAGGTCCGCCGGTTCCCAGTGGCGAGCGATTGATTTGCTTCTTCCCACGCGAGGAGGTGGGAGGTGAAGTGCGGTGCCAGGAACGGCGCGCCGTTACGCGTCACCAGAACCGGCTCCTCTTCCGCACGGATCACATCGGCGTGCGTGGCGAACCGGGTTACCTCCAGTCGGCGAAGCCCGATCGCGCGTCGTTGCTTTGCGCGCGCGAGTGAAATCATCGGGTTGTTGCTGGACGGTGAACGAGCCAGGCCCGCGAGGAGTGCGGCCTGACCTATACTCAATTCGGATGGCGCTCGACCGAAATAGAGATCGGCCGCCGCCGGGACTCCGACGGTCCCCTGCCCCAGCGGCACCCGATTCAGGTACTGCTCCAGGATCGTCTGCTTGCTCAAGTGTGCCTCGAGCCGGAACGCCTGGAGAACCTGGACCGCTTTGCCCGTCCAGCTCCGCGGCGTGCCGAAATAGATTCGCGCCAGCTGCATCGTGATCGTGGATGCGCCGGAAACAACTTTGCCTCCCCGCCAATTCTCCCGCAACGCCCGGCCTGCCGAACGAAGGTCCACCCCCAGGTGCTGATAGAAGCGGTGATCCTCAACCGCAAGAAAAGCCGCAATGACGTCCGGGTCCATCTGGTCGAGTGGGGTCCACTGCTGGCGGGATCCGTCCTCGGCCCGAGTGCTTCGAAGCAGTTGGCCATGCCGATCCAGGAGCTGCACGCCACTGCCGGTCGACCGCGAGGTCAACCCCTGGGGCAGCGGCCAGAGCACGCAGGCAGCAAGAACAAACACCATGACCAATCCCAGCACTGCCACCGCTGCCGGGATTCGCCTGGTCCACGCTGATTTGACTCTTGCGGGTTTCATATCGCGTGTCGCTGTTCTCACGTCACAATTGGTGTACCATATTCCCGTTGGTCATTTTCACTCCGCGCCGCGTTACTTATCTCTCCTCTTTACCGTAAATACTCCGCCCTCCGTCCTCCCGTGAACGTCCGGGTTGTACATCTCTTCAGCATGCGCCGGTGGCCGAACAAAGACTCCCGGCGTGGTCGCACGAGCGACATAGGTCGCGGTATAACTCCCCTTCCAGAGCGTCGCGGCGGAGTACACCACGCGATCATCCCGCATTTCCTTGTGCTCGAACGGGGACCACCAGCCGGAATCCCAGCTTCCATAATACCAGTGATAGCCGGGGCCATTGTCCGTTCCTTCATCTGGCTGATCCGACTGTCCCAGGTCCGGATCGGTGAGGCCCACCCCCGGGGATGCCGCGGTTCGGAGAGAGAGATCGATCGCCTCGAGTCCAGCGGGCAATGCATCGTCCAGCACCACGAAGTGCCGAGTCGCGGGGACGGTAATCCGAAGGCGGACACGGACGAGGTCGCCTTCGGTCACCTCGGTGATCGGCTTCCCTCCCGGGAAGGATTCGTACCATCGCTCGACGCTGATGCCGTGGTCGTCGGGCCGCACGGGACGGTTACGCGGGATTTCTTTCACCGTGAGATAGTAGTAAACCGGCAGGCCACGACTGCCAGCCCGAAGTGAAAGACGCAGTGTCTTGCCCCCATCGTTCCCGGGGCTCAACAGGTTTACCAGCGACGCTGTCGAATCCTTGAGCCCCGCGATCGAATCGACCCGGAACAGCGCATGATTGCCGCTCTGGATGGTGACGCCGCGGGAGACGCCCAGGCGTTGCCGGCGCTCATAGGCCGCGAGCGCGTAGACGATTGATCCGTAATCCTGGGTATTCCATTCATAAGGCTGTGCCAGTCGCCCATACTCAACCAGGGTTTCGACCAGCGGACCAACAATGGCATTGGACGAGTCGATGGCGAGCACCGCGGTGAGCAATTGTGCGGTCGGGCGAATGGTGGACGAGAAGTAGAATGACCGAAGGAGCGAATCCGGAATGACCGCCTTTCGTCCTTCGACCCTGACGCCGGACAAGGCCGATGTCAGCAGCGCGGTGCCCGCCCGGCGATCCCGCCGACGCGCCAGCACCTCCGCCAGTCGAACCCGGTCTTCCCAATCGAGCTGAGCCGCCTGGCGCAGCAGGTCATTCTCCGCCGCAACATCCGGTTTCCGCAGCCGGCTCAGGAGATCGACAGCGGCCACCCGCTCGGCCAGGGAGAGCTCTCGCCGGTCATACCAGGAGGAGACAGGAGACCCCAGGCTGGTCGCCCCGGAGAGCGTACCGGCGAGGTAGGTCCCCAGTCGGGCAAGCACCGAGTCGCTGACGGGAATACCAGCGCTTCTGGCTTCGAGCAACGTGATACCGGCGTAGGCGCTGAGCCATGGCGTCGTCCAGTCTGAGGGACTCCAGTACCCGATGGCGCCATCGGGTCGTTGTCGTCGGCTCAGCGTCTCGACCGCGAGGGCAATGTCTTCCCTGGCATGTGGCGGCGCGATGCCCGCCGCCCCCAGTCGTTTCTCCGCCTTGAAGAGCGCGATCAGCGGAAGCGCCGCGCTCGACACCTGTTCGGTGCAGTAGTAGGGATAGACCCGCATCGAACGAAAAGCGCCGCGAATGACACTCAGGGGCGATGCGCCGAGGCTCAGTGCCAGGAGCGAACGCTCGGGATCGATATCGGCGGGGAGGGCGAATTCAATGCTCGCGGTATCGAAGAGCATTCCGGCAATGGTATGAAAACGGGGCCGGAATGCTTCTCTCACCGGCAGGCGGGCCTGCACCGCGTCGGCGTCTCCCGCGCCGGTGACATCAAAACGAAACGAAACGGAATCGCCTGGTCTCCCGCGGAAATCGAAACGAACCTCCCGCCCGCGCCCCGCTTCGAGCGTCGACTGCCGGGTTCGATCTCCCACCAGATCAATCCCACTGGCATCCGCTTTGACCGTCACGACCGGCGTCCCGCCCGCGCGCTGATTCACCACCACCCCCGCGACAAATTCATCGCCCGCGCGCACAAATCGGGGGAGCGAAGGTCTCGCCAGGAGCGGACGAGTCACCAGGAGTGACGATTGGCCTTTGCCATAGCGATCGCCCGCGGTGACCGCGACCGCCATTACCCGGAAGGTGGTGAGGTTATCCGGTAACTTCGCTCGTGCCGTAGCAACGCCCAGGGAATCGGTCACCACGGACCCCAGGAAGAACGCCGTGGTCTGGAAGCGGGAGCGGAGAATGTCGGTATTCCCGGCACCCCCACCCCCGCCGGGGGCACGAAGACCTTTCTCTCCCTCCGGAACCTGCGGCGCGACCGAGACCATGTTGCTGGCGAGTCGAAGCCCCAGGCCGCGTTCGCGATAGATCAGGTCGATCGGATCCGGCACCTGGTATCCCGTCAGCGCCAGCACGCCTTCATCCACGGCCCACAGCGTTACCTCGCTCCGCTGACCACCGCCTCTGGCATCGCGAACCCGGAGTCGCACCCGTGCCGTATCCCCTGGCCGGTATTCAGCCTGCACTGGTTCCACCGCGATATCGAGGCGTTTCACCTCCGGTGTCACCCGGAGTTGCGCGTACCCCACCCGGATGGTGGGACGACCGGGATCATCGAGCGGGCCAGGCCTGGCGCTCCGACCGCGGGCTACCAGGATCGAGATGTAGGCGTTGGGTGCGAAGTTTTCAGTAATCGGAAACTTGAGGGTGGTCGACCCCGACGTGAGTCGAAGTCTCCGCTGCTCGATCAGTCCCTCACGCTCCACCGTGATCCATGCTTCCGCGTCGGTGAAAGGCGACGCAAACAGCACCGTGGCCGTGTCGCCGACCGCATAGCGATCGCGATCGGCCAGTACGTCCATCTTGAACTGGTTCTCGTCGTTCCAGGGCACCCAGTCGCTGCCGGACGCCCAGCGACTGAAACTCGTGGTCACCGGCCGCTTTTTCGCATCCTCGGCGCGAAGGGTAACGACGTAGATGCCGCCACTGGCCGGGGTGAACCCGCAGGTCACCGGTTGCGCCGCGGTCGTGACATTGCAGGTCGACACGGTATCCATCACCCACTCACCAATTTGCTCCGCGACACCGCCGCGCTCCCGGTGTACCCGGTGCCACTCGCGACGCACGACGACGCCTCTGACCCGCACGTTACTCACCCGCTCGCCGGTCGGTTTCGTGGCGAGCACCGCGATCTTCTGCGGCGTTCCCGCGGCCCAGAAATAGCTCGTGCCCATCGCCTTGGCCGCGAGGTAAAAATCGGCCGGGTGCACGATCACGGAGACTGCCGACCCCACGGCCTGGCGATTGACATCCGTCACGACCGCTTCGATCGTCGCCCGAGCGGCGCGACCATTCATGTTTGCCGTCAGCGGAACCTCGATCGCGAGGTGACCCGCTGCATCGAGCGTATCGCTTCCGCTGGCCAGGACGACGACACCATTGCCCCGTGATTCCGTCTCCCACCACGAATCACTCTCGCCCAGCGAGTAGCCCTCGGTGCCGGGAACCATCGACTCCCAGCTGCCGATCGGCTGCATCCGGGCGGTCCATCCAATGGCGGCCCGCGCCATGGGTGCCCCGAACAGGTAGCGCGACTCGACCGTCGCCGTAAGCTTGTCCCCCGCATACCGGACTCCCGAGTCGGCGGTGACGCCCACGAGAAATTCCGGTGGCCGGTATTCCGCAACCCGGTACGAAGCGCTCGCGATATCGAGCCAGGCCCGCTGCCATTTGAACTGAACGGCCACGACGTAATCGCCCAGCGCGATGTCGCTGGGAAGCCGGTATGTCTGGTCCGCCGTCCCGAACGGCGAGAGCGCGACGGTTTTCTGGGTCAGCGTGCCGCCGTCGCGATCCTGAAAGATCCATCGAAGCGAGTCCGTGCGCGCCGGAGTGCGGAGCGCGCCGAGCGATCCTCGCCGCAGGATCGCCTTGGCGTAAACCGGCTCTCCCGGCCGATAAATCC
Organism: Gemmatimonadota bacterium; assembly: GCA_039931815.1. Classification (GTDB taxonomy): domain Bacteria; phylum Gemmatimonadota; class Gemmatimonadetes; order Gemmatimonadales; family GWC2-71-9; genus DASYPP01. Next base: position 4,470 of record JBDTRF010000006.1, on the reverse strand, counting down.
CGCGTTCTGTAAAGACCGCGGCCGCCATGGGAATCCGCTCCTCGTTCCACGCGCTGTAGACATTGAATTGCCAGGGGCTCAGGTCAGGATCGTATTGGCTGATCCCGACCATGGCGCGGTCTGATCCGGCGGTAACGGTGACGAACCCTTCGAGATCGCCGCCGCCGGTGTCTTCACCATCGGCCGCGCGGGGTGGGACCTGGTATCCGCGCAGGCGCGCCAGGCCGAGCGAGTCCGTGGTGGCGCTCGCGAGGAGTCTGCCCTTGCGATCGCGAAGCTGGACCTGGGCATTGGCCCGCGCCCGTCCGTCGCTTGCGCCCGTGACCCATACGACGCCTTCCTGGACACCCACGCGTGCGTGGACCCCGAGGTCGGTCACCTGGATTAAGGCCAGCGGTCCGAGGCTGGGTTCGGCACCCGGGATCACCGGCAATTGTGGCGAGGAAATTCGGACGGCCAGGAGCGTCGCCTTGCCGGGCCGCTGCGCATTGAGAATCGGAAGAGGGATACCAAAAATGTGGGCGTGATCCTTCTGGTTCGGAACCGAGTATCTCTTCCTCGTTGCGCCCGCCTGGATGCGAGGCCAGAGGTCGTCCCAGCCCCATTGGGATCGTGCGAGAAACTCGGCGACGAGTGAATCCGGCACCGGCGCGATGGTCGCGACCAGGGTGTCGACATTGACGTGACGCACCGCCAGCGTGCGATATCCCAGGCGTTCGACGACCAGCTTTCCGTAGGTGTAGTCCACCGTCGGAGGATACCCGCTGGTGAAGAAAGCGCTTACGGGGTTGCCAGTGAGACGCTGGCCGAAGATGTCGCGGAGTGCCGTATCGGCGACCAGCGCATAACCGGTTCGGGGATTGAGTGTCGCATCGAGCACCCAGGTCGATCGTTCATCTTCCGTGTCGCTCACGGCAAAAGGCACGGCCGGCTGCAGCCGAAGATGCCGCATCAGCTCAGCGCCGCGAATCGGGGTCGTGAATTTCACCTCGATGGGTCCGGTTGGACATTCATCCCAGGCACACGCTGCGCGGTCAAGCCGGAGGTCACCGTACGTCGCCAGCGCATAACGCCGCGGCGTACTGTCCTGGGTTCCCTGATCGAGAATTTCCGGTGTGACCAGCTCCCCACTACACCCATGTGGCAGCGGCGTCACCGGCGTCAGCGCCACGACCCGCCGCAGCCGATCAACGGCCCGGTTCCGTTCCCACCCGCCAGCCTCGCGGTACTCCCACGTGTCGTCCTCCCTGATCTCACGCTGCCCGGACACCTTGAGCCGCACGACCCGGGATGAACAGGTCGGTTCGAACTCGAGGTAGGCGAGTCGGTTCACGACTTCGGGATCGACCGGGGCACTCGCGACCAGTTCCATCGTGGCGTTGGAAGCGAGAAAGCGGGATAGCCGCCCGCCGAGCGAACTGGTCAGTACTTCCGGCCCCCGAACCTGGAACGTGAATTGATAGGGTTGCGCCAGCCTGCTGCCGTCCATCGCCTCAAATGTGCTGGCGATAGTCACGGTATAGGTGGTTCCCGGCGATAGGAGGTCGGCCGGGGTGAACCGCACCGTGATCGGATCCCGCCATTCAACCTTGCCGGAGACCTGGGGCTCGATTCGGAAGATGTCCCGGGCGTCGACCGTGCGGTCCAGAGATCCCGCGACCGGGCGGTCGAACGAAACCGTGACGACCGCGGCGGGTCCCGCCTGCCGTGTCGGCGTCGCGCGCAGGACGTGCAGGGGATCCCCGGGATCAGCGAGGTAGACCGACGCGCCCACCAGCAGGAGGGAACGGAGGGGCAGCATGTGTGTAGAGCCTCACGGCAAGGAAGGATGCGTCCAAGATAAGCCCATCCGGTGGACACCGGGGAAACCCCGAGCGGCGCCCGTGATGCACCGCACAGAGGGAGCACCTCGTGACCCCTGTCACGTCAAAAAAAGGAACTATGTACGACATATAGCCACAGCCGGAGCGAGAGGCACGCGCCCGGAGTTTTTTCGTGGGACCGGAACCACCGTGGCAGATCGCGACAGCTCTGACCACCCTGATCTTTTCTTTTGATGTGAGGACACGGCGTATGAACTGGAAAAAAGTGTCAGTAGCGGCGGTTACGGCGCTGATGCTGACTACGCCCGCGATGGCACAGCGGGCTGGCAGTGTAGAGTTGGGCGCCTTTGGCGTGTATCCCCAGTTCGACAAGAGCCTTCAATTCAAGAACAAGCCTGGATACGGTGGTGTCCTCGGGCTCTTTATCGCGAGCAACCTCGCCCTCGAAGTCGAAGCGTCCCGCATCACCACCACGCAGGATGCCTTGCCGGCTGACCTGGACGTGTCGTACATGCCGTTCCGCGGCCGTCTCACCTACAACATTCCAATCGGCGGATACTCGCGCCTGATGCTCGGTGCCGGATACGTCTACAGCCGGCTCGGGAAGGACTTTGACAACCACGAGAGCGGCGCAACCGCCCTGGCCGGCTTCAAGATCGGCATGGGCCAGCACGTGATTCTCCGGCTTGACGGGACGCTGGATTACATCAGCGGGTCGCTGATCAATGATCCGACCGTTGGCCACAACGTCAACTTCGGACTTCGCGCGGGCCTGAGCCTGCTGGCCGGTGGGTATGGCGCGGCAGACAAGGACAAGGATGGCGTTCTCGATACCGCTGATCTCTGTCCCGCCACACCCAAGGGAGCCCAGGTCGACAGCAACGGATGCCCGGACACCGACAATGACGGTGTGCGCGACAACGTCGATCGCTGCGCGGCCACCACGGCTGGCGTTCGCGTCGATGCCACCGGTTGCGAGATCAAGGATGCCGATAAGGACGGCGTGCTGGACGACGTGGATCGCTGCCCCAACACTCCGGCTGGCACGCAGGTCGATGCCAGGGGTTGCCCGCTCGTGGTGGACGCGGACAAGGACGGGGTCGAGGACAAGAACGATCGTTGTCCCAATACCGCGGCTGGTACCCATGTTGATGCGACCGGCTGTCCCATCGATTCTGATGGCGATGGCGTCACCGATGCCGCTGACCGCTGCCCCGACACCGCTCGTGGCGAAAAGGTCGATGGCAATGGTTGTCCGGCTCGCGATTCCGACGGTGACGGCGTCATGGATAGTGCCGATCGCTGCCCGGATACGCCGCAGGGAATGCTGGTTGGCCCCAACGGCTGCCTCATTCTGTTCGTCGAAGGCAAGAAGAACGTCGTCCTCCAGGGCGTGACATTCGTGGTGAACAAGGCGGAGCTTACCATCGACGCGAAGAAGATTCTCGACATGGTCGCCCAGTCACTCAATGCCAACCAGGAAGTGAAGTTCGAGGTCCAGGGCCACGCCAGCAGCGATGGCAGCGACGCGGCAAACCTGCGTCTCTCTCAGCGGCGGGCCGAGTCGGTCCGGGCGTACCTCATCTCCAAGAGCGTGGCAGCGGCCCGCATGACGGCCAAGGGATATGGCGAGACCCAGCCGATTGCGGATAACTCGACCGAAGATGGCAGGAAGCAGAATCGGCGAGTGGAACTGGTCAGGACCGACCAGCCGTAGCAATGGAGAAGACCTGCGGAGAGTAGACCGCAGTAGCAGGAACCAGTAGAAAAAAGACAGGCAGCAGGGCGGATCATCGCTCTGCTGCCTGTCTTTTTTCAGGAGGTGATGCGGGAATCGAGTAAACCGCCGAGCGACTCGTGCGAGGAGCTTTCCCCCCTGCCTCACTCCATCACTTCGCCTGGGACAACCGTTTGATGAGCTGCACCTGCCCGGTATGGTACAGGTCGTGAGCTGCCGCACCCACGATCTGTTCCCGGTTGGTCCACCGGCTCCCGTCCCTGGAATTGAGGCGCTGAATCGAGAGGGGCTTCACCGCGGCGAGCAACGCCCGGTGCTTTTCATCCAGCAGTTTTACGTCTGCTTTCCAGCAACGGGCGGATGGGTCCTCGATCGCGATCCAGTTGGAACCGGCGCGGGGAAATCCGCCACGCGCCGCTCCTGAGAGTCGGCGCGTGACGGCGTATTTCCAGTAGGCCATGTGGAGGACGAGCTCCCAGATGTTGTGGCGGCCGGGCGCCGGGCGCCACAACGCCACCCTGACCGAGACGCCTCTCACGGCACCTTTGAGGGTGGTGCCGTGCCACGCCCGGGCATCGTACGACTGGTTGAGGAGGGAGATCAGCTCGTTAATGCGTTGGTCCATTGCTCCTCCAGGGCCGACGAAATGCAGAATCGCTGCCCGACACCACCATTTGCCGAACGACCGCTTACGCTGTCCGCGTCGCTGATGCCGGCACCGGGTCCTTGGGGCGCGAAGGCTGTACTGCGATCTCTGTCGCTTTCCCCCTGGCGCTGGTAATCAGAATCACTCCGCCGACAATGACGCCGGCGGCGAGAATCGTCCTCAGCGTAATCGCTTCACCGGCCAGGGCCCATCCGAGGAACACGGCGACCACCGGGTTCACGTACGCGTAGGTCGCCGCCAGC
>JBDTRF010000005.1:0-39064 GCA_039931815.1 Gemmatimonadota bacterium | reverse complement strand
TTGGTGCCGTTCTCCGGGGTGATGAAACCGAAGCCCTTGGCGTCGTTGAACCACTTCACAATACCAATCGTGCGTGCCATACCGTCCAAACTCCGTGTTGGTGAAATATCGAGCGACCAGGACGGCCACTCGATGTACATGAGACGAGGCTTTCTCGCCGCATGAGCTGAAAAGACCTATGGATAAAAGGAGGTCGTCTGGAGCGGCTACGTCGTCCACTGCGGAAAGCGGTGCCGTCCAGCCGGACCTAATCTGCAGCCCGGATGCCGTTCGTCAAGGGGTCTTGTGAACTCGGCCTGGGCCGGAGGCGGGGAGCGGGGTGAGAGGGCCTCGAGGGCAGAAATGCCATGGGCGGAACCCTCTCATTGAGTGTGAGCCCCTCGTTTTGCTCGGATGACGCAGGTCCTCTAACCGCCTTCCTAGTCCGTGCCTTCCACCTTGAGCCAGCGCAGGGCCTGTTTCGCCCACTCCCCGCTGCGTCGGCGGAGGCCCCGGCCAGTCGCGCGATTGAGCGCCTGGAGGAACTCGATGGCCGAGGGATAGCGCTGGTCTACGACGCTCTGGAGGGCGCGCTCGAGGACCCGTTGAAGGTCCTCGCTAACATCAGGACGGTGTTCCTGAAGGTTGGGGAAGCCGTTGGTCGTCTGCCGGGCCAGGACCTGCTCCGGGGTAGCGCCCGGAAAGGGAGACTCGCCGAGCAGGGCGAAATAGGCTACGGCCGCAAGACTGTAGAGATCGGAACGCTGGTCGACCCGTTCTCCCAGGAGCTGTTCCGGGCTGGCATACTGGGGCGTCCCGCTCTGACTGGTCGCACCGCCGAACTTGCCTTGCCCCCGCAGTGCCAGCGCGAGGCCGAAATCGGTGATGCGAAGACTGCCATCGGGTTCCGTCAGCATGTTCTCGGGCTTGATGTCGCGATGGACCAGTCCCAGTGAATGCGCCTGTGCCAGCGCGGGCAGCGCCTCGCGAAGAATGCGGACCACCCGTTCAACCGGGAGCGGGCCCTGCTTGTCCACGAGGGCATCGAGGCTGGGGCCGGCCACCAGCTCCATGGTGTACCAGATGAGTCCCGAGCGACCGCCGATGTCATAGATGTTGACGATATTGGGATGGTTGATCCTTGCCGCCAGCTGTGCTTCCCGCCGAAACCGTTCGACAACGGCGGGATCCGCGGTCAACAAGGGGTGCAACACCTTGAGCGCGACCTCGCGCTCGAGATGAAGATCACGCACCCGGTACACCCGGCCGAATCCACCAGACCCCATGGTACCGAGGAGCTCATAGTCGTCGCCCAGCGCGCGGCGCAGCCGTTTTTCCCAGCGCGCGGAATCGATGACATCGCCCTGGCCGGTCCCCATCGAGATGAGCACGGCGGGATTCTCGAACGTCCCCGCCTCCGACGCAAAATCCTCCAGCATTTCCGACGCGGTCAGATAGCGATCCTCGGCTGCGGGGAGCAGCGCCCGCATGATGATGCGCTCCATGGCGCGCGGACAGTTGGGGCGGAGCTCACTGGGCGAGCGCACGAAACTGGTATCGAGGGGAGGCTCCTGCGCCGTCAGGGCGTAATACAGTATGGCGCCCGCTGTGAAATTATCGCCCGCCGGATCCCCGGGTTCGCCACCCCGGATTTCTGGGGCCATGAAGGCCAGGCCGGACGGGACCTCGCCCTTGGGAATCACGGGGAGGGTCCAGTTGGAATATCGGAGGTCGGTGACGGTGCCGCGTCCCGCAATGTTGAGGAGCAGCGATGCGGGTACGATCCGCCGCACCGTGACGCCATGGGCGTGGGCATGCTCGAGGGCGCTCAGCATATCACGGGCGAGGGTATGAACGGCTGGGAGCGGGCGAGGGCCGCGCTGGACCGCCTCCTGGAGGCTCTCGCCATCGATCCAGTTTCCCACGCGAAAAGCCAGGTCGCCGATGATCCCCGCGTCGTACACGTGACGGATAGCGGGGTGATCGAGATGGGCCAGGGATTCCGCTTCGCGGAGGAACCAGGCGCGGGTGTTTTCGTCGGAGTAGAAGTTGACGCGGAGGCTGACTCGTCGCTTGAGCAGGTCGTCCCAGGCGCAGAAAAGCACTCGCTCACGGGAAACCGCGACCATCTTTTCGAGGCGGTATCGTTTGCCAAGCGCGGCATCAGCGCGCTGGAAGTACGTAAGCGGAGCGGGCGTCGAAGTGTCCGCGCCGGGTGTGCTCATCGCGCGGTGCGTCGCCGGTCCACTCGCATCTGTTTGCCGCAGGTGGCGCTGGAGCACCACCGCCGGGAGTGATTGGGCGAGTTGTCGACGAAGTACAGGGTGCACCCCGGGCCGGAACACTGGCGGACCACCGCGTTGACATCAGCCAGGGTCGCGGCGGCGGATCGGCCCACGGCGTCGAGCGCGGTTGGCGGTCGCAGGGGGGTGAAGACGCTGCGCCAGTTCCCCTGGACCCGGGTGAGCTGGTGGAACCCGGTGGTCTGGGCCAGGATGGCGTTGATGGCATGGATCGAAACAGCAGGGGCCTGGCGCGAGCTGCCGATTGCGTGGGCGAGCGCGGTCAGTCGATCGCGAAAATCAATGATCTCTTCAAAGGGGATCTGGGGATCGTCGGGAATCAGTTTTACTACCTGCACCCAGCGACGGTAGGCCTCCATGCTGCCCAGGCGATCGAGCACCGGCCCGGTTCCTTTGGAGGTGTTCACGAAATCAATCCAGATGGCATCGCCGAGGATGACGAATTCGGATCCTGGCATTAGCGGTCCTCGGCAAATTCCACGGCGTTACGGCCGCTGTTTTTCGCCTTGTAGAGCGCCACGTCGGCCGAGGCCAGTAGCGAACTGAGGGTGGCTCCATGACGCGGCGCCGCGGCGACGCCCAGGCTGACTGACTGGCGACCAAACTCGGGGTGCGACGCTTCAATGGCCTTGATATCGCTCAGCACCCGCCCGACAAAAACCATGGCTTCTTCCGGTGAGGTCATGGGAAGGATCACCAGGAATTCATCTCCACCCAGCCGCCCGACGGCATCGAGGGTTCGGCACTGCTGCCGCAGAATCTCGGCCATGATCACCAGAAGACGATCGCCGCCGGCATGGCCGAGGCTGTCGTTCACCTGCTTGAAACGGTCGAGGTCGATCAACACGATGGTCGTGGTGAGCTGGTGCCGATTGGCCCGGGAGATTTCAGCGTCGAGTCGTTGTTCGACCGCGCGTCGGTTGTAAAGCCCGGTCAGCGCGTCGGTGGTAGCGGCGCTGTGCAGCTGTTCGACCAGCAACGCGTTCTTGAGCGCGATCGCGGCGGCAAAGGACAACGTCCCCGCCAGCTCGAACTCGGCCAGCCCATAGCCCTTGCCCGAGATGCGGGCGCCGAGGGCGAGCACCGCGAGCCGTTCAGTCCCCGCTTCGAGCGAAATGAGGACCTTGGTGCGAGGATCGACGAGCGCGGCGAGAGCCACTTCTTCGGTGCGAATGACGCCGGAACCGATGGGAAAGGCGAGGTCGAGTCGCTCCTGGTTGAGCGGCTCGGGGCGCCCGTCTTCGTTCAGGGCGCGGAAGGTCTTTGGAACGTACTCGCCGTTTTCCGGCCGATAGAGACAGGCCCACCAGGCGAAAAAGACCTCGGCGATGAAATCCATGACCAGCTGTTCGGTCTCTTCGGTGGAGTGCACCGAGGACAGCAACCGGGTAACCTGGCGGAGGGCACGGAGCTGAAAAGTTGCGTCGTCGAGGGCAGCCTGACGCTCGAGAAGGACGGCACGAAGCTCCAGCACGATCGACAAACCAAGGGCCAGCGGCATCGCGACGCCGCGCATTTCCTGGGCGACGACAGGATCGGCCCAGATGACGACCTCGGTTTCCCCGCTCTTGATGCGCGCGACTTCAACCGCCTTGGATCGTCCTTCGGCGGTGCCGATGCTGGACACGACACCCGCGCCGCCACTCACCACGAGCCAGATCAGATCGCTATGAAATCTCCGAACGAGGGCCTCACGGCAGCGTTCGAAAAGTTCCGCATCCGACCGGGCATCCCGGCAAGCTGCGGCAAAGGCGCTGGGAAGCGTCGATATGGGATACTGTGCGGGGGAAATGTCCATTCGTTATCGAATATAGCTAATCGTGTAGGTTTAGGCGAGACAGCGGGTTAGCTCAATCGAAGGGAGCCCGGAAATCGGTGCAGGTGGAAAACCGGTTGCCGGCCCAAAAGACTTTGGCAAGAACCAGGCGAATTCTCCGCTCAGAGACTACTAACGGGTGAAAACACAAATCCCGGCTAGCGTGTAGCGCCAGTCCGGGACTCATTGCCTTTCAGTTTTTCATCACCCAGGCTGAAGGCTAAACCCTGGGGCCCCGAGGGGCTATGTCCTTCACATTTGTTGAATACAATGTAAACCTGTCTCAGGGTAATAGCAAGTTCCTGGCCAAAGAACCTTCCCGTTGGCTCAACGACTCAGTAAAGGAACCCGGCCCGGATGTAAAGCACTGTACGCTCATCGCTTCGGGCAATCGCGACCGTCATGGTGTTGGTTCGAGCAAGGAAGCCGAGGGAGACGCCCCCGCCAAAGGCGGTATGCCATTCGTCGGAGGTTTCGCCTGCCTTATAGACCCGGCCCGCGTCGGCCAGCCCAAAGAGCCCCAGGTCGGTTGGAACGATTAGTGGAATCCGCCCGAGGCGAACTCGGAGCTCGGCGTTGCCGTACATGGAGGCGTCTCCGGCAAAGCGCTGAGCCTGCCAACCCCGGATCGTCTCCGGGCCACCGATGTAGGCCGCTTCATGGAAGGGAAACCGCCCGAAGACGCCTTCGCCGCCCACGCGGAGTGCCAGGGTCGGATGCGACGGGATACTCGCGCTCAGGTACGTGGAGAGATCCGCCCGGACTTTACCAAACGTCGACTGGACATCCCAGACTCCGGGGTAGACGACCCCTTCCAGGTCGAGCAGAATCCCCTTTCGGGGCGCGGCTATGATGTCTCGTGTATCGAGTTGCACACTGGCACTGGCCCCCACCTGGCCAAAATTTCCCTGTCCGTACAATCCGGGAAGAGTTCCGATAAAGTGCTCATTGTTTTCCTCGAGCCGGTTGTACTGAAGTCGAGGGCCCATCGACAAGGTGAAGCTCTTTGAGAGTGGAAATGTGATGGAGGGCTGCAGGAGGTATTGCTCCTGGCGAACCTTGTAAAAGTCGTCATCACCGTTGTTGACGGTTTCATTGCCAAACCCGTAGAACCGGAGAATCTCTATGCCCGATGCGCGAGCCAGCACGCTGGTGTAGGTGCGGCTGTTCTCCATGTGCCATGTCCCGCGAAAGTCCACGCGGTACGTCCTGGGGGCGGTCGCATAGCCCACGCGGAGGAGATACTGATTGGCGTAGGGATCCTTGCGGAAACCATAGTCGGCCGAATTCAGTCCGAGCCCGATGAACACGCCGAGGTCGGCTCCGGCGCTGCCCCAGAGGACCGGATGCTTGAAAGCCCCCCAATCGCGGGGGGGAACGACCGAGCTCGTATCGGGCGGCAAGTATTTTTTCTGATGAAGGGATCCACCATGGGCGGAGACGAGTGAACTGTACTCGCCCGTGTCATAGAAACGGATTCGACCGGAGGCGGAGGAATCCACCACGGCATCCTCGCCTTTGCCGCCAATGACCCTGATCTTGATCTCGCCGCTCCCCTCACCGCTCACCAGGACAGAGTCATCACCTCCGTGCAGATAGAGCCGCACTTCCCGGGTTTCGGCAGCACGGAACACCCGGTGGGCCGACCGGATGACGACCGGTAGACCGTTGACCGTGTCGTTGCCTTCGATCAGAACTTCTATCGCCCCATTGGCCCGACCGGGCCCCAGTCCTCGGGTGATGGTCACTCGATCGGCGAGATCGGTGCCGTGCATGTCCGGTTCGGTGTTGAGGTAGCGAAAATACTTGCCCGCCATCGTCGACAATTGGTCTCTTCGCGCGCGGAGCGTGGCCGCCAGGCGATCGCCATCGACCCGACGTTGCTGAGCCGGCAGGGTCGCCACCGCGGAATCAATGACCGCATTGGTCAACCGCCGTTTCAAATCCAGCGCCAGCGAATCCCAGACTGGAAGATCGACCGCTCCCAGCAGTTGACGATCCAGTTCGCGGCCATTGAAGGTCGCGCCATAGATCGATGGATACTTGACTCCGAAGTTGACGAGTTGCGGCCGGGTTTTCCGCGCGATGGACAGCATCAGGCCGTCATATTTGACGAAGGCCTGGTCGCGATCTTCGGGCAACGGTGACCAGGCTGTTTCCACCTCGTCCGGTCCGAGGCGGGCCCAGCTCCACTGACCCCGGTGCCGGTCCCAGTCGCCCACGAAGACATCCATGAGCCGGGCCTTGAGGTAGGCGATCGTGTCGATATGCTCGGCCGGCCGTTTTTCCAGGCGTTCGAGCAGCTTATCCATCCCGATGATTTTCGGGGAAGCGGCGAGGCCCGGAATCTGGTTCTTCCCGTCAACCGGATGCTCCTCGAGTGTCCCCAGCATATTCCGGAAGGTCGCCCGAAATTCGCCGAGGGCCGGATCATCCGGCATGACAAACAACAGTGGAGGCGAATGGAGCACCCCGGCGGCATCGAGCAGTCGGGAGACAACCAGGGGGCCAGCGGGGTAGGCCGAGCTGATCTGGTCCTGGAGGATGTCGTCCGCGATCGTTCCCTTGAGATCGGCGGGCAAGATGGTGGACGGGTCCTTGTCGACCGAGCGAAAACTGAACTGGCGGCCGTCCGGGGCTTCGAGGCGGAGCGATTTGGTCTGCTGACCACCGCCGACTTTGACGGGCGTGAGACCGCCGGCAAAGGTCTGGAGATCAAGAACCGCGATCTTGGTCGGAGTTGTCCAGAGATCGCGGTAGTCACCTCCAAAAATGAATCGCCAGAGCGTACTCGCGTCATACTCCGGATTGGGTGCAATCTGTACCCAGCGAACCGAGTCCGGTGGAGTGGGGATTGCCTGGGCCGCGACCAGTTGTGAACGCAGCCCCGTAAAGAGGGCGGCGAGCAGCATAACCAGGCTCACGCGTCGAGTTCGGCGGTGCATTATGGGGATCGCCTTGTGGGACCAATCAATGGGTGGATCCGGGGCTCCCCGAGGCTTGGCAGACTGCCAGAAGGGTCATGACGCCCATAGTACGGGAGACCGATTCCTTCCACTGTGTGCACTATCACCTCTCTCCGTCAAGAAGCTGTCGAGCGAGGTCGGCGGCGAGGAGGCGCATTTCGCTCACCATCATCCGGCCTTTCCAATCTGGCCTTGAGTCCATCGTTTCAATAAGCGATCGATACCACCAGAGGAGTTGTTCCGCGTTGGCCAGGGAGATGGACGTCAGATACTCAGTGCCGAGTCGGCGCACATCGGCCAGCAAAGAGCCGCATTGGTGGATTTCGCTGGCAGCGGTGACTTCGAGGGCCCGGTTGCTCGCCCGGGAAAGCTGCTCCAGGTATTCCAGTTTGTAGACGTTCCAGGGTCGAAGGTGCCCCCGGCTATCATGACGCGGCTCGCAGGAGTCGGAAAGGATGGTGATGACCACCGAGCCGAACTTGTCGGCCACCTTGTGTCGCAGGAGATGCTGATTGTCCGGCCGCGTCTCGGCGATCACGGGGTGAAGGATCCCCGCGATGATCGTGTGCTCATCGCAGCCGTAGCGGGCCAGGATCAATCCGTTGTGCGACGGATGGGTCAGGTAGGAGAGGGCAGTGCCTTTGCGCGAGCGCGGGACGTAGTATTTCGCCGCGAAGGCGAGGGCGTGATTGATGGGGTCACTGTAGCCCATCATTCCCAGCGGCCTGCTGAAGTGCCGTGTTGTGGCATATCGCGGATCGCCATTGTCCAGGTGAACATGGGCATTTCGAAGGAGAGTGAAACCGGCATCTGGAAAGTGTTTGTGCTCGCCCTGAGCGCGCTGCACGTGGGCATGCGCGACCGGCTATCGATCGCGAAAGAATCCCGAGAAACTCCAGGCCCCGTAGTCTACTGGAGTCTCTGATTGCAGCATATGCCCCACACTGCACGGCGAGGTGACTCGGTCAATTCACCCTTGATTCGCGGAACACGGGGATGGAAGTGCTCGGCCTTGTCGATACGATCACCTGGCGACAGGCGACACCACTCCCACGAAAGTACCCCGGGAAATCACGGAATCCCGAGTATTTTATGCGTTTGCAGGCTGAGACGCCATTCGGGATGGTTCAGGCAGTATGCCAGGGCGGCCCGGGTCGTCCCTTCGCGATCCGGTCCGTCCATGGGCTGGAGAAAGAGATGACGAAAGCCGAGGTCGCGGAACTGTTCGGGATCTGCTCCAGCCTGGGGGAAAACCAGCTTGAGCTCATCCCCGGACCGCTGCACCAGTGGAGCGCCCGCTTTCGGACTTACGCAAATCCAATCGATTCCCTGGGGAGCCACCTGGGTTCCATTGGTCTCGACCGCAATCTCAAACCCGGCGGCGTGAAGGGCCGTGATTAACGGTGGGTCGAGTTGAAGCAAGGGTTCTCCACCCGTACACACGACATAGGGGCGACCTCGGAGGCTTCCATCTGAAGGAGGAAGGGCCATGCCGGTCGCCGTTTCCCAGGTGGCGGCCACGGCGCGGGCAAGCTCCTCCGCCTTCTTGAACTTCCCGCCACCGGGGCCGTCCGTTCCGATGAAATCGGTATCGCAAAACTGGCAAACCGCCGTCTCCCGGTCGGCTTCCCGGCCGGTCCACAGGTTGCACCCGGCAAAGCGGCAGAACACCGAGGCACGGCCGGCCTGGGCGCCCTCCCCCTGCAGTGTGTAGAAGATCTCCTTGACTGCGTATGACATGGCGATAACCTAACCGATTTGCCCGGGCTCGATGACCCTTCCGCGGGTCACCAGACCGGGTCTCGTTTCAGGTAGCGCCCGGGATCATCCATGCCATACTCCCGAAATCCCTTCAGTCGAAGCTGGCAGGCGTCACACGCGCCGCATGCCTCTCCCGCGGGAGTGGGGTCATAGCAGGTAAGAGTGAGGCCATAGTCCACACCGGCGTTCTGCCCCAACGCAATGATCTGCGCCTTGGTCAGGTTAATCAGGGGAGTGTGGATGGTCACGCCGCGACCTTCCACGCCTTCGCGTGTGCCGAGGTTCCCCATTCGTTCGAAGGCGGCGATGAACTCGGGCCGACAGTCGGGGTACCCGCTGTAATCAACGGCGTTCACTCCGATGAATATGTCACGTGCCTGGAGCACTTCGGCCCAGGCAAGGGCATAGGAGAGGAAAATCGTATTGCGGGCAGGAACGTAGGTGATGGGTATAGCACCGCGTATCTCCACTGGCGATCGGTTCCTGGGGACCGCGATATCATCAGTGAGCGCCGACCCGCCGAAGATTCGGAGGTCAATCGTGATGATCTCGTGCTTTATCGCGCCGAACGCCTGGGCCACGCGACGGGCGGCATCGATCTCCGCTGCATGCCGTTGCCCATAGGCGAAGCTGAGCGCGAAGGCCTCGAACCCCTGTGATCGCGCGATCGCCAGCGTGGTCGCGGAGTCGAGTCCGCCGCTCAGGAGAACGATCGCCTTGGGCTTAGGTGGCATCGGGGAAGTATAGTACGGGAGGTGGTCGTCGGCGCCTGGTTGCGCGGGCTCTTGAGGTGTGATTGTCGGGTGTTGATTGCGGCCTGGGTATGTCCACTGGTTTGCAACAACAGTCAGCAAACAAGGTTCATCATCGCCGCCGGTTTACCTGTATCACTCTTTCACTCGCCCAAGCACGTGACGAAGGGCGTCCTCCAGATCGGGAAACCGGAAAACGTATCCATCGGATTCAAGCCGGCGCGGGAGCACTCGGGCGCCGCTCAGCAATGTCTCGTCCGGCATCTCGCGACCGTACAGGAGATGGAGCGCAAAGGGCGGTACCGGTGCAATGGCGGGTCGGGAGACGACCCGGGCCAGGACCCGGGTAAACTCTTCATTCCGAACCGGATTGGGTGAGACCAGGTTGACCGGACCCGAGAGCGAAGGGTGAGTGAGCAGGTGATGGATCGAGCCGAGGACATCGTCCATTGCAACCCAGCTCATCCACTGTTTCCCGCTTCCCAGCCTGCCACCAGCGCCCAGTTTGAAAATCGGGAGCATTTTGGCCAGGGCACCTCCAGCCGGACTCAGGATGATTCCGAACCGCGGATGAACGACCCGGATGCCCGCCAGCGCGGCGGGACCTGCGGCGTCCTCCCAGGCCCGGGCGATCTCGGGAAGAAAGCCGTCACCTGCTTTCGTCGTTTCGTCCACCTCCTGATCGCCGGTGTCGCCGTAGTATCCCACCGCGGACACCGAGATGAATGCCTGGGGCCTTTTCTCGAGCCGCGCCATGGTGGTGGCCAGGAGTGTCGTGCTCCTGATCCGGCTCTCCCGGATTCCCTGCTTGGCATGGTCGGTCCAGCGCGTCGCGATGTTCTCTCCCGCCAGGTTGATGACCGCGTCCACGCCCTCCATCCGGCTGGCATCCAGCGTTCCCTGGTCCGGGTTCCACTCGATCTCGCCAGCCCTTGCCTGCCGTCGAACCAGGCGGAGGACGGTATGCCCGCCGGTGGTCAGGAAGGGGATGAGGTTGGAGCCGACGAAGCCGCTCGCCCCGGCAATCGCGATGCGAAGCGGTGCAATTCCACGATGCGTTCGAATGTCAGCAGTCATAGTTCGATGGCGGTAGGCAAAGAGACGGTCCAGTTGCTGTTCGACCACCCGGCCGATCAGCGGAGTCGAGACTCGAGAGAAAGGCAACGTATATTCGATCAGATCATGGAGGATACTCTCCTGGGTGCCGGCGGATTCCACGAGATGCCGATGCCGCCACGAGGCAAATGGCCCGCTCACCTGTTCGTCCTCGAAGCCGATAACCCCCGGAAGGTCGTGATGAAGCGCGGTCCATCGCGTCCGCAAGAGACCGGACCGGATCTCCATCACCAGCCGATCGCCTTCGTGAATCGATCCGGATTGTTGCACGATCCGAATGTCCTGCCACGGTGGCTTGAGCCGGTGGAAGGCGCCGGGCCGCCCGTGCCAGGCCAGGACCTCCTCGGCCGAATCAGCCAGCGGAATGGAGCGAGAAAAGGTCGCCATGCTCGTTGCTAGCGGGCTGGGTCGGCCGGCCCACGGGTCTCGCGCTCCATCCAGGTCTTCGCGACTGGTACGCTCTCACCGGCTTCGTTACCATCTACCCTCATGCGTGTCCCACCTTCCCTTGGCCTTTTCTTCGGTATCGCAATCGCCTGTGCCGAGCCGCCGGCGCAGGCGAAGCAGGCGCGGCGCGAAGTGGATACGACGTCCGCGTGCCAGGTCGACCGGATTGCGGATGGGGATACGTTCTACTGCGCCGGCGGGGAAAAGGTCCGCCTGATCGGGGTCGATGCTCCCGAGCTCAACCAGGGTGTTCCCGGCCGGCGATCCCAGGATGCGCTGACCCGGATGATACCACCTGGTACCGTTTTACGTCTTGAGCTGGACGTTCAGCCGAAGGATCGCTACGGCCGCACCCTGGCCTACGCATGGCGAGACTCAGGCATGATCAATGAGCGGATGGTCCGGGACGGATGGGCGCTGCAGTACACGGTGCCACCCGATATCCGCTATTCGGCTCGATTCCGGGCGGCGGAGCGAGCCGCCAGGATTGGTGAGGCAGGGTTGTGGCGGGACCAGGGGTTCGCCTGCGTTCCATCGGAACATCGGAAGGGGCGTTGCTAGCTGATCGAATTATCCCTCTGCGGATCACGTGACAACCAGCCGCTGCCTCGTACTCCCGATCCTCCCGTCACGCGAAAAACCCCACCATTGAAATCCAAATGGTGGGGTTTCGATTTCGAGGTTGATCAGAAACGCGTGAGGGCAGGCGGTGGCAGGAAGAACATGTCAGGTTGGTGGTCGCGCACCTCTGACCATTGCTCCTGCCGCACGAGGAATATCAGCTCACGGTCAGGTCTTGAACCATGCCATGCGCCAGGTGGGCCTTCCCGTCTTTTACGTCGGGAACAAAGCAGACGATGGCATAGGAACCGGGAGTGAAGTCGTCGGTTACATACGCCGTCTGTCCGGGAGTGAGGCCACCCATTCCGCTCATGGGGCGTCCCGGGGGCGGTCCCTTCATTGTCATGGCCCAGCTGGTGAAGTCTGCGGCCTTCTTGCCAGCGTCCAGCTTGATGATCACCAGCTCGTGAACCTGCGACGCCGTGTTTTCAACCTTGATCGTATGCCGCCCGGCGGTAATTGGCGTGGAGAAGTTGAAGGCGTAGTCGGCCAGGGTGATCGTGACGTCGGGCGACGGCATGGCCGCCGCCTCCGCAGTGGAGGGGATCACCTCGAACTGGTGCAGCATTCCCTTGGCCACATGGGGTTTGCCATCTGACGAAGGAATGAAGCAGAGCATGGCGTACCGACCCGGCTCCACATGGAGGGTCGCATTGGCGGTGTCCCCTGGTGCCGCCGCGTTCGGCCCGCCAACCATAATTGCCCAGGCAGGCGCGGGACCCTCCATGGGCGCGGCCATCAGGTCCTGGACGGTCTTGCCGTCGTTCAACCGGACGAGCTGCATATGATGCAGCTCCGTCCCCGTGTTAGCGAGCCGGAAAGTGGTCATACCGGCGGAAATGGTGTCCGGGCCTTCGTAGGCGTACTCATGCGCCGTCATCGTAATGACCTGGGGAGCCGGCGGCGGTGGAGGCGTGGTCGTGACAGCCTCCTGCTTTGAGTCGGCTGGCTTGTTACAGGCCGCGAGAGCAAATGCGGCGGCTACCGCGGTGAGCAGGCGAAGTCGAGACATCGGGGGCCGTCCTGGAGTTGGGGTGACAAATGCCGGGCGACAATTTGACAACCAGGGCGCAATCGCGCCAGTGGGCGCCGGGGAAATACCGTCGCCGAGTTGCGAATCGTGGCGATACCGCACATCCTACTGCCTCTCCAAACCCATACACGAAGGCGTCACCATGCGCATGCTCACGGCCCTCACCCTGATCTGCCTGGTTGAGGCGGCCCCGCTCACCGCCCAGTCGGTGGACGACGCGTCCCCCTTTCGGCCCCTGGACCTTCCCGCCCCCAATGCGATGAGAACCGGCGCGGGCCGCCCGGGCCCGCTTTACTGGCAGCAGCGCGCCGACTATCGGATCCAGGCCACGCTGGATCCGGGTGCCAATGCGCTCAACGGGACGGAGATTATCCACTATACCAACAACAGCCCGTCGTCGCTCGGCTACCTGTGGCTCCAGGTCGAGCAGAACATGTGCGACCCCTCCAGCGTGACGAACCAGCTGGACCAGCCTCCCCTGGTCTTCCTCGGTTCGTCGTTTGACTTCTCCTGCAAGGGTTTTGCGGGAGGCCTGGTGCTCAGTCGGCTTCGCTCGGGCGGGCAGGACCTGGCCCACACGATTTATGGAACCATGATGCGGGTCGATCTGCCCTCGCCTTTGCCCGCCGGTGGTTCATTGGACCTGGACCTCGCATGGTCATTCGCTGTCCCCGCGTTCGGCGGCGGACGGATGGGGCACGACGGTACCCTCTACGAATTTGGTCAGTGGTATCCGCGGATGGCGGTGTATGACGATGTGCGCGGGTGGAATCATGAGCCGTACATCGGGGCGGGAGAGTTCTACCTCGAGTATGGAGCCTTCGATGTCTCGATTACGGTTCCCTCGAGTTATATCGTTTCAGCGACAGGCGTGCTCAAGAATCCGGAACAGGTGCTGACAGCAACCCAGCGCAGCCGACTCGAGCAGGCCGCCCGATCCGACACCGCCATCGCCATCATCACTGCCAGCGAAGCCGGGGACATGGCGAGGACCCGGCCGAATGGCCCGAGTGCGACGACCTGGCATTTCACCGCCGACAGCGTTCGGGATTTCGCCTTCGCCGCCGCCCCCAACTTCCGCTGGGATGCGAGCGCGTATCACACAACGCTGATTCACACGTACTACCGGCCGGGGGCCACCCTGTGGACCGAAGCCAATCAGATTGTTCGCGAAGGGCTCAAGTACTATAGCGAGCAATGGTATCCCTATCCCTACCCACACATGAGCAGCATCGAAGGGCCGGTGGAGGGGATGGAATATCCAATGATGACCTTCGATCCGACGGGCCCGGCCCGGATCGATCTGCAATGGGTGCTGGCCCACGAGCTGGGACACCAGTGGACACCGATGATCGTGGGAAGCAACGAGCGGCTCTACCCCTGGATGGATGAAGGGTTCAATACCTTCATTGATCTCGCAAACGCGGCCAACTATTTCAGGGGCACCGCCTATGGCGATTCGATCGAAGTTCACCCGCTGCATCTCTATGCCGATCACGCCATCGCCGGACAGGAACAACCGCTCATCACGAAACCGGTGGAGGTGAATGACCTATTCTGGGTGGGATACCAGAAGCCGGCTCTCATGATGCAGCAACTCCGCTATGAGGTTCTCGGCAAGGAACGGTTCGACCAGGCGTATCGGGAATACCTGAAGACCTGGGCGTTCAAGCACCCGACTCCAGCGGATTTCTTCCGGATCATGCGGGATCAATCAGGTATGGAGTTGGACTGGTTCTGGCGGGGGTGGGTGATGACGACCGCACGGCTCGACCAGTCGGTCGATTCGGTGACTTCTCGCGGGGGAAAGACCGGGATCCATCTCTCTAATCGCGGGACCATGGTCATGCCGGCGGAGCTGCGGATTACCTGGCAGGGCGGCAAGATGGAGACGGTGAAGCTCCCGGTTGAAATGTGGAACCAGGGGCAGCACTTCACCTACCGGGTGAATGGCCGGGTGACAAGAGTGGAGCTGGATCCCAGGAAGGCCATGCCTGATACTCGTCGCGTGAACAACATCTGGCCGCGGTCCGCAGCGAGAACGTCCGGTACCGTTCAGCTGGAACGGTAGACCCCGGTAATCCACGATGCGTGATACTGAAAATCGCGCGGGTGAAAGGCAGAGGAGGGCGGGGGGAGACCGTCCTTTCTTCCTTCGATCGGCAGGACCGCCATCGTCCTGGTCGGCAGTCAGCACCGTGGATGATGCACCTCGGGGCGGCCCTCGTCTCCTGCTTTCTCGCCCTGCCTGCACGAGCTACCAGCACGACGGGCGGCGAGCATCAGTCCGATCACGTCGTCATGCGCACGGGGCGAGGGACGCTCATGCCATCGGGTCGGCGATCGCCGTGACTGGAGCAGCAACGACTTCATCAAGGGTACTGAGTGCCCGGATCTCGGGCCACAGCCTGGCGACGGCGCCGACCACGACGATCGTCCCGATTCCACCCACCACCACTGAGGCCACCGGTCCAACTATCGACGCCAGCGCCCCCGATTCGAATCCTCCCAGCTCATTCGATGTTCCGATAAACAAGCTGTTGATGGCAGCAACTCGACCGCGCAGATAATCGGGCGTGCGGACCTGGACGAGCGTCGAGCGGATGATGACGCTTACCCCATCCAGTGCGCCCAGCACCATCAGCATGGCGAAGGAGAGCAGAAAGTTTCGGGAAAGTCCAAAAACAATCGTGGCCAGGCCGAAACCAACGACGGCGCGGAGCAGGGCCGGGCCGGCCCGGCGAAACGGCCGATGGGCCAGGACGAGGGCCATGGCCACGGCGCCGATCGACTGGGCGGCAAGCAGCCAGCCCAGTCCGGCGGGCCCGACGTGAAGTATGTCCTTGGCAAAAATGGGAAGCAGCGTGACCGCCCCTCCCAGCAGAACGGCAAAGAGGTCGAGGGTGATCGCGGCGAGCAGGACGGGTGTTCGCCGAATGAACTCCACCCCGCCCAGGAGGTCGCGCAGAGCCGGGGGTGTGCCGGCGGTGTTGGACAGGGGCCGAATCGGGGCGATCAACCCGAGAAAGATCAGTGCCATTACTGCATCGATGACATAGACCGGCGTCGCCTGGTGACTCAGGCCGATCACCGCTCCGCCGAGAGCGGGGCCGAGTACCGCGGCGAGTTGCCAGCCCACGCTGTTCCAGGTGACCGCGTTACTGAATCGATCGGGCTCTACAATCTGGGGCAGCAGGGCGCCTTTCGCCGGGCCCTGAAAGGCGCGCGCAGTACCGGTAAGAAAAAGGAAGAAATAGAACAGGATGAGCGGGCCGTGGACGAACGAAACTGCGGCGAGTCCCAGGGATGACACGATAAACAGGACCTGGGAGAGCATCAGGACCAGCCGTCGCGAATAGCGATCGGCGACGTGCCCCGCCGGCAGCGTGAGCAGCACAATCGGCAGCACCTGGACCAGTCCAACTCCCCCGAGCGCCAGGGCGGATCCAGTCCGTTCATACAGCTCCCAACCGACCGCCACCGTCTGCATCTGCTGGCCGATGGTCGCGATGATATTGCCGCTGACGTAGAGTCTGAAGTTTGGTTGGAGAAATGCGGCGTAGGGATTGTGCGGACCGCGGGCAGGGACCGGTGTCTTAGCGGGTTCGGCGACCATCGTCCT
Source organism: Gemmatimonadota bacterium (assembly GCA_039931815.1). Lineage (GTDB taxonomy): Bacteria > Gemmatimonadota > Gemmatimonadetes > Gemmatimonadales > GWC2-71-9 > DASYPP01. The sequence continues at coordinate 22,648 of JBDTRF010000005.1, read as the reverse complement.
TCCGGATCGCGTTTCGCACCTGGATCAGTTCGGCGATGTTATCCAGGCTCAGGAGGCCAATCAACGCGCCGGTGCGATCGACGACGGGCAGCGCCGGGGCGCCGCTTTGCTTGATACGGGCCAACGCGTCCTCGAAACCTTCTCCCGGGTCCAGCTGGGGCAGGTTGGCTGACATCGCTTCCTCGACGGTAGAGAGTGGGCCTCGTTCCGTCAGTCCCTTGATCAGGTTTTCCCGCGACAGGACGCCTTCGATTTTGCCGTTGTTATCGACCGCGGGGAATTCCCGCTGGTCGCCCTCGAGCAGCATCCGGGTCGCTTCATCGAGCCGGGCATGCAGCGGGATGGTTCGAAAGTGGGTCATCATCATGTCCCCGACTCGCATCCCCGCGCCCGCCGATCGCGTCTCCACCGCCGCCAGCTCGGCGCCTGCCCCAAGGAACACGAAGAATCCGATGAGCGGAAGCATGATTTCGTGGGTCAGGAACCAGCCACCGATGCCCATGACGAAGGCGAGGGTTTGCCCAATGGTGACGGCCGCTCGGGTGGCACGAACCAGCCCTATGCGCATCGCCAGGAGGGAACGCAGTACTCTCCCGCCATCCATGGGAAAGGCCGGGATCAGGTTGAACAGGAGGAGAAAGACGTTGATCTGAAACAGCACACCGGGAAGGGTCGCGGCATCCACAGCGAAGGAGAACGCCGACGTGTGGTCCCCGGTCAGCCGGAGGTATGTCAGGAGCCCGGCCGCGATCGCGAGGGTGACGGCCGGCCCGGCCAGCGCGATCAGCAGCTCCTGTCGTGGCTCATCAGGCATCCGCTGCAAGCGGGCAACCCCGCCAATGGGCAGGAGAATGACATCGGGTGTGAGGACACCGAATCGGCGGGCCATGGTGATATGGCCGAACTCATGCAGCAGGATGCAGGCGAACACGCCCAGCACGGCCGCGAGGGTCGCGATCAGTTCTGCCTGGCCACCACCGGAGTAGGCATTGAAACCCAGATAGACGAGCAGCAGCAGGAACGTCACGTGGACTTTGACGTCGGTGCCGGCGACTCGGAAGATGCGGAAACTCCAATTCATGGTCGCAATATAATCGGATGCCTCTTGCTTATCGCGGATCGCTGCCGTAAGCGACCAGCGTATGGCGTATAACAATGTGAACGTTGGGATTTCAATCGGATGCCTGTCGCTGGCCGAATGCCGCGTGGCGTGGCAACGTGATGGCTCACCATCGCCAGTTTCTTACCTGGGGTCTCCGGGCCCACTTTGCCATACGCGACGACATGCGCGAAAGGCCTTCGACAGCGAGAGGCGAAAGCCGGGAAATATGCCTCAGGCTCCCGCGATATTAGATTCCGACAAACCTTGAGCTGGAGCCCGACCATTACCACTACTGCCCCAATCCCCGCCGGCGCTGGCGGTCACGCCGCCCCCGCACCCAATGCCTCCGGGCACTGGACGATCCGGGATTCCGAGAAGCTGTACAACATGAGCGGCTGGGGACTTGGCTACTTCAAGGTCAACGCCGATGGTCACGTCACGGTTCACCCCGAGTCAGATCCGAAGCGCGGGCTCGACCTCTACCAGCTCGCCATGGACCTGAATGCGCAGGGCGTCGGGCTTCCGTTACTGCTTCGATTTTCCGATATCCTGCGAGCGCGGATCGAGACGCTTGCCGCCGCGTTCCAGAGCGCGATCAAGGAGTTTGGATATCAAAATGCCTACACCACGGTCTACCCGATCAAGGTGAATCAGCAGCGGCACGTGGTCCAGGAAATCGTCGAGTTCGGGGCCCCGTTCAGCGTGGGACTCGAGTGCGGCAGCAAGGGCGAGCTCCAGGCCATCCTGGGGTTGAGCGACAGCCACAATCACCTCATCGTGTGCAATGGGTACAAGGACGAAGAGTTCATGCGGCTGGCGCTGATGGGGCAGAAGGTCGGCCACAGCGTCATGATCGTGCTGGAGCAGCTGGGCGAGTTGGAGGATGCGCTCCGGGTCGCTGACGACATGGGAGTAATTCCGACCCTCGGCGTTCGAATCAAGTTGGCGACCGAAGGTGCCGGACGCTGGGCCAAGAGCGGCGGAGAGAAGTCCAAGTTCGGCCTCTCACCGGTCGAGTTGATGAAGCTGCTGGACCGACTGGAGGCGCTGGGGCGGAAGGATGTGCTCAAGCTGGTGCATTTCCACCTGGGCAGCCAGATCACCGATATCCGCTACATCAAGGCGGGCCTGGAAGAAATCGCCCGGTACTATGGTGAGTTGCGCCGGATGGGCTTTGATATTTCCCATGTCGATGTTGGCGGCGGCCTGGGTGTGGACTACGATGGCTCACGATCGACTCGGCCCGCCAGCATGAACTATACGATGCGGGAATATGCCAACGACGTCGTGTACACGATCGGGGCCGCGTGTCAGTCGGCGTCGATCCCGATGCCGCACCTCATCTCCGAATCCGGTCGTGCGATAACGGCGCATCATTCCCTCCTGCTCATCAACGTGATTGACGTCGAATCGCAAACCGAGACGATGCCGCCGGTCATCGCGAAGAAGGCGCATCCCCTGCTCAAGGAAATGGCGGAGAGCCTGGAGACGATCTCGCTGGACCGGGCCCAGGAAGTTGCCCACGATGCGGTCTTTGCCAAGGAGCGGGCGCAGGAACTGTTTCAGAGCGGGGTGCTGAGTCTTCCCGAGCGGGCGCAAGCCGACCAGTTCTACCTGGCGACGCTCAATGGCCTGGCGCGCCTCATCGGCGATGACAAGGCGGCGTATCCTGAAATCATGGCCGACATCGAGTCCACCCTGGTCGACCGTTACTTCTGCAATTTCTCCCTCTTCCAGTCACTGCCGGACAACTGGGCGATCGACCAGCTGTTCCCGGTTATGCCGATCCACCGCCTGGGCGAACCGCCCACCCGGCGGGGAACGCTGCAGGATGTTACCTGTGATTCCGACGGAAAAATCGAACGCTTCGCCGGCGGTCGAAAAGGCAAACCCTCGCTGGAGCTGCATCCCTGGCAGGAAGACAAGCCCTATATCCTGGGCATCTTTCTGACCGGCGCGTACCAGGAAATCCTGGGGGATCTGCACAATCTCTTCGGCGATACGAACGCCGTGCATGTCCGACTCACTGACGATGGGTACGAGATTACCGACCTCGTTCACGGCGACACGGTCACCGAAGTACTGAACTATGTGCAGTTCCAGGCCCAGGATCTCCTGGCGACATTTCGCCGCAAAGTGAACAACGCCCGGGGACTCACCCGCCAGGAGGCTAACACGTTTATCGCGGACTACGTGGCGGGTCTCGAAGGCTATACCTACCTGGAAGGCGATGTGCCAGCCCAGTAAATCAAAAGGGCGGGTCACCCACCCGCCCCGCATTGCGTTCTCTTGATTCTCGCAATCCCCCCGATGGACTATTTCCGCTGCTCCAACGGCACGAATGCCCGCTCTTCCGGGCCCACGAAAATCTGCCGCGGCCGGGCGATCTTCTGATCGGCATCAAGCAGCATCTCCTCCCACTGGGCCAGCCACCCGGGTGTGCGTCCGAGCGCAAACAACACGGTGAAATAGTCGGTGGGATAACCCATGGCCTGATAGATCAGTCCCGAGTAGAAATCGACATTGGGGTAGAGCTTGCGCTTGATGAAATACTCGTCTTCCAGCGCGATCCGTTCCAGTTCCAGGGCGATTTCAAGCTTGGGATTGAGGCCGGTCTGTTCAAAGACCTGGTCGGCCACGCGCTTGATCAGCTTGGCCCTGGGGTCGTAGGACTTGTAGACCCGGTGGCCGAAGCCCATCAGGCGGCCTTCGCCCTTCTTCACTTTTTCGATGAAGGCGGGGATGTTCTTCTTGTCTGCGATCTCGTCCAGCATCCGGAGCACCGCCTCGTTCGCTCCACCGTGGAGCGGGCCGTAGAGAGCGGCGATACCCGCGGAGATCGCGGAGAAGGGATCGACCTCGGAGGAGCCGACACCACGCACCGCGCTGGTCGAGCAGTTCTGCTCGTGGTCTGCGTGGAGAATGAGGAGGATTTCCAGGGCGCGCTGGAGCACGGGATTGGGCTGGTGCTGTCCCCCGATGCTGAACGTCATGTTCACGAAGTTGGCGATATAGCCCAGGTCGTTCCGGGGGAATTCGTAGGGCAGCCCGCGAGTCTGCCGGAAACAGAACGCCGCGATCGTCGGCATCTTCGCCATGAGCCTGACCCGCTGGACGTAGCGGTTTTCCGGATCCCGAATATCCTTGGCGTCCGGATAGAACGTCGAGAGCGCACCCATCACGCCGAGCAGCATGCCCATCGGGTGCGCGTCGTAGCGAAATCCCTCGAGGAACTTGATGATATTGGTGTGAACGTAGGTATGAAACGTGATATCGTGGGTGAATTTGGCCAACTGATCTTTGTTGGGCAGTTCGCCTGACGACAGGAGGTATGCGACCTCGAGAAAGCTCGCCTTGTCCGCCAGCTGCTCGATAGGGTAACCCCGGTAGCGGAGAATTCCCTTGTCGCCGTCGATGAATGTGATGGCGCTCCGGCAGGCGGCCGTGTTCATGAATGCCGGGTCATAGGTCATAAGGCCGAAGTCGTCATCCGAGGCCTTGATCTGCCGCAGGTCCATCGCCTTGATGGTGCCTTCGGCTATCGGCAGCTCGTACGACTTGCCGGTGCGATTGTCAGTGACGGAGAGAGAATCTTTGGGCACAGCGGATCCTTGGGCTGAGGCGGATAGCTGCACCAAAATAGTCGGGAACGGGACAATAGGGGAGGCAGCGGCACGATTGTGCGGTAGTGGAGGGAGAGGGGAGATAGTACATTCCGATTGCCGATTGGCGACCGTTGGCGGCGGCGCTACCAATCGGAGTCCGTGCGGAGCGATGGCGAATGAAGCGATCTCAATCACGACAATCTGACTGATCCTGCACCCACGGCCTCGATCACGAATCTCTCTTGACGCCTTCTCCCCTCTCTCAACGCGCGCGCGGATGTCTGCTCGGCCTCGCCACAGGTAATGCCCTGGGGTTGCCGGCCGAGCTGCTCATGACGCCGGAGGCGATCCGGGATTCGTTTCCGGGTGGCATTATCGACATCGCCCGACAGGACACACCGAAATCCCCGTTCGACGACGATGTTGCCCTCGCCCTGATTCAGGCGGACGAACTCCTGGAGCCCGAGGTCGACATGGAACGGCTCGTGTTGCGCTGGATCGACTGGCGCACGCGCGATGGACGCGGGATCGGTGACTGGACGCGCACCGCGCTGGATCATATCGCGAACCACCATTCCCCCCCCTCCGATTCGGGAGGCCTCGCGACCAACGGCAGCCTCGCGCGCACGATACCGGTCGCGCTGGCGACCGTGGCGCATCCGGCCAACCTGGTCAGCGGATCTTTTCACCTGGCCCAGCTGCTGCACCCCGATCCACGCTGCGCCTGGGGCGCTGTGGCCATTAACGTCGCGATCGCATGTTACCTCCAGGGCGTGCGGGATTTCATCCCCGAGGTGATGGATGCACTCACGACCAACGCGGCGCCCGACGAACTCCTCGCGGCCGTTCGGCGAGTACCGCTGGAAAAGAAAGAGGACCTTCCCGTCACCTCTGTTGACCCTGGGCATGTGCTGGTATGCGTGGAAACGGCACTCTGGTTTGGCTATCACGAGCCAAAGCTGGAGCGAGGCTTGCTGTGGCTGGCGAATGCTGGTGGTGACACGGATACCAATGCGGCGGTGGCTGGGGCGGTGATGGGATCCCGGGACGGTGAGTCCGCAATTCCCTCTCGATGGATCGATTCAATCCCTCAGGTCGAGCGGATACGGGCGGTGGCGGACGGACTGGTCGGCATGGCGTCGGCGGCGTAGAGATCCCAAACACCGCCGATATACGAACCTCGCAGTTGCGTTCGTGGGACCTTTTGACCGGTAGCCGGTAAACTCAGGTGAGTCAGGAGGGGTGCGGATAAACACCGGATAAGATGGGGGCAGCCACCGGGAGGGCCCCCATTTTCAACCAGCAACTCGACCAACAACCCGGTGATCAAGGGTAATCCAAAAACGCGAAACGGGTCCTGAAAAACGCGAACCTGGGGTGAGCGCGATTCATCTAAGAGGGAGGGGCCCCCCATTTTCAACATACAACAATTCTCGGCTTGGGCGGTAACCCAAAAAACGCGAAACGGTCCTGAAAAACGCGAACCTGAGGTGAGCGCGATTCATCTGAGAGGGAGGGGCCCCCCATTTTCAACATACAACGATTCCCGGCTTGGGCGGTAACCCAAAAACGCAGGGCGGTTCCCGCAATTGCCGTCTCCACCGGAATCCATCATCCCATCGCGAATTCTCCCATATCTCCATTTGCTGATGTATCCCCCGAACCTTCCCGCCAACGGGTCAGGCCGTCCGCACCGGCAACATCATACAGGCCGGCCCCGGATTCGTCAGAAAAAAGTCGGAATTCGATCGCTCGGGGAACTCCACGAGATAACTCTTCTCCCATTGCTGTCGAAATAGTTCCGCTTTCTGAGCCTCGATCATGGCCCATACGCTGCCCCCAAATCCGGCGCCAAAGGCGGAGGCCGCGACGGCCCCATGTTGTCGCGCCAACCTCGCAAGGGCGATGGTCTCCGGAACCTGGTTCTCGAGCATTCGTTCGGCCAGCAGTTGGGAAAGGTCCACGATCTCGCCTAGCCTCCGCATATCAGCAATTCGTAGCGCCTGGACGGCATCGGGTATCAGGACAGTCGACTCCATCATGAGCTGTTCGAACCGTCGAAGGAGTTCCCCGGCCTCTGGCTCATGTCTCGACTCACGTATCAGGTTTCGAATCCGGTCCTGGGCGTCACCCGGGCTGCCAGCATCGACCAGCGATTGATGCTGATGACCTGAAGCGGTCTGCCAGATTCGGAGAATCTCCCGGGCATTCGCTGCGGCCTTGTTGTACTTGACTCGGGCGGCGCCGGTTTTCTCTGCGAGAACGCCACTCGATGCGATGATCATGAGATATTCGGAGGGGAATGGAAGGATCGATTCCTGCCGAATCGGCCCGAATCGGTATTCCACCAGGTTATCGGGTTTGCTGAAGAGGATCGCGGTATGGTCCTGGCTCCCACCCGTGGTGCCCACCCCGCCATCACCCTTCAAGTCTCGAAACGTGTTGCCATTCTCGATACAGCCAAGATACTCGGCGAGATCCTCCCGCGATCGTATGGCGTCCTGATACGGCCTCGTCTCGGCCAGTCGATTGCGATGGGAGAGAATCATGAAAACCGCGATGACCAGGGCGCTCGAGCTGCTGAGCCCGGCCGCGAGTGGCAGATCGCTTCCGAACGCGATATCCGCACCTCTGATCATGCCAGGGAAATTCGCCGCCAGCCGTCGAGCGACGGTCATGGGGTAGCTCGCCCAGTCACCGTGAATGGGCAGGAGATTGTCGCCGATTGGAAAGGAGATCTCGACCTCTCGCACGACGTCTCGTACGGACAGCACGTTGTCATCGCGTGGCGCCGCGGCGAGACAGAAGCCGCGCTCGGCCGCGCAGAGCAGGCTCCTTCCCCCGGCGTAGTCGGTATGCTTTCCCAGGAATTCGATTCGGCCCGGGACGAAGAGAGCAAAGGGCGGTTCAGAGTGGTGGATTGTGGCGAGGGCGCGGTGACACTGGAGAAAAATGTTCTCCTTCGCTTCCGCCTCGCCGGCACTCATCCCCGCGTGCCGTAAAGCCTCGGCCACATCGGTTGGGCGTATTGTCAGGGGTTCTTCTCGTGCGAAAGGATGTAATTGGTCGATCGACGGACTCGCGCGCGGATCACTCGACTATAGCGCCACTGCCGTCGAGGCCAGGCGCTGGGCAACACCGGCGATGTCCGCTCGGCTCGACACATCGAGCACCGCACCATCACATTCAATCACCCGAAAGCATTCTCCCAGGTGATCAACCGCAAACGCGACCGCGACCGGTAGCTCCCATTCGCCATTCGGTGAGGCCTGGATAGCGCGACAGGCGGTGAAGATGTGTGAAGAAAAGCGCCAGATGTTCATGCTGACGCGTCCCTCGTTGGCTGAGTCTTCAATACTGAGGCGAGAAAGGCAACCATTCTCTCCCCGGACTATCCGCGGAAATGCGCGTACCCGTTCTTCGGGAATCCCTCCCGCCACGAGTTCCCGGATGGAGAATGCAACAAGGCCGGGACCGTCCATCCTGCACAGCTCGCGGCACGCCGCGATGGGGTAGTAATTGTCGGAATTGAGGACCAGGAAGTTATCGGGGCCGGCAAAACTCTCGGCGGCGAGCACGGCATTGGCGGTTCCTGCTGGTTCCTGCTGAACCGCAAAGCTGATCCTGTCGAGTCGTTTCAGCTCCACGTTCTCATAATATTCCCGAACCATCCGGTGTTCGGGTCCGATGATCAGGCAGACCTTTCGAACCCCGGCATCGGCCAGGGCGCTGAGGATGTAATCCATGAATGGCCGGCCAACCGGAATCATCCCCTTCATCCCCTGGGCCGCGATGGCGTCCTGCTCAGGGCTCAAGGGTGCGCCCGCATTCGCTCGTCGCATTCGGGTGCCGAGTCCCCTGGCCATGATCACTGCCTTGGTGACCGCGGGGGCATCGTTCATCGCATGAGGTGTCCCGAACGAGGTCGGCCGCGGATTAATCGGTTGATCCGGGAACCTTGGCCCACATCTTCGGCAGCAACCGAATCAGCCCGATCCCGCTCAGGATGAATACGGCGAGCCAGAGTGTACCCTGCGACGTCTTTCCATAGATAAAGCTGCCGGTGCCGAACAGGGCGGAATAGATGAACGAACAGCCCAGCACCCATCCGAGCATGGATTGCGCGAGGCTGTCAGGCGAGGGACCGACGCCAGCTTCTTCGCGCACCACGTCCCAGCCCGGGCCCGCCGGGCGAACCAGCCGGTAGAAACGGACCAGGGTGGCGCGATCGGTGGGTTCGGTCACATACGTCACGCTGACCCACACGACTGTCGTGACGAGAATGGTGATAATGAGCGAGATATGCGCCGCGACTGGGTATCCGTTCTTGCCGGCGATGAAAAATGCCAGCGCCGTGACAAAGGAGCTTACCATGGCCGAGACCTCACTCCATGCGTTGATACGCCACCAGAACCAGCGGAGCAGGTAGATCAACCCGGTGCCGGCACCGATCGAGAGGATCAGGTTGAAGCTTTCCGCCGCGGTATCGAGCGTAAACGTCAACAGGGCCGCACAGATCATGAGCATCGCGGTGACCAGCCGGCCCATCATGACATAGTGCCGCTCAGTGGCGTCCTTCTTCAGGAACCTGCGGTAAAGATCGTGGACCAGGTAGGAAGTGCCCCAGTTGAGGTGGGTCTCAATCGTCGAGCGATACGCCGCCAGCATCCCGGCGATGACCAGTCCCATGAAACCGGCCGGAAGGAAACGAAGCATGGCGGGATAGGCCATGTCATTTCCGATGAGGGTCGGGTCGACATAGGGAAAATGCCGAGCGATATCCGCGAGGTTGGGATACATCACCATCGAGCACAGCGCGACAATGATCCAGGGCCACGGTCGCAGCGCGTAATGCATCACGTTGAAGAAGAGCGTCCCCTGCAGGGCATCGCGCTCGCTCTTGGACGCCAGCATGCGCTGCGCGATATAGCTGCCGCCGCCCGGTTCTGCTCCTGGGTACCAGACTGACCACCATTGGATGGTGATGGGGATGAGCAGGACCGTGAGGGTGGTTCCCCAATCGCCGAAATCGGGCAGCAGATTCAGTGTCGCCGGGTCCATTTTCTGGAGCAGGCCGTGCAGGCCGCCCACCTCGGGCTGGTGGAGCGCGAAATAAGCGACCGCAAAGGTCCCGGTCATGGTAATGCCAAACTGAATAAAGTCGGTGACCAGCACGCCCCAGAGCCCGGAGACCGAGGCAAAGAAAATGGTGATCACCGAGCAGAGCAGGAGCGTCTTCTGCATCGGCCAGCCCAGCACGATATTGGCGATCTTCGCCGCGGCCAGGTTTACCGTGGCCATGATGAAACAGTTGAAAAAGAGGCCAAGGTACACGGCTCGGAAACCGCGTACGAAGCTGGCGGCCTTGCCGGAGTAGCGGATCTCGTAAAACTCAAGGTCGGTCAGCACCTGCGATCGACGCCACATCCGCGCGTAGAAAAAGACCGTGAGCATGCCAGTGAGAAGGAACGACCACCAGAGCCAGTTATCCGCGACGCCTTTCTCGCGGATCATATTAGTCACCAGGTTCGGCGTGTCGGTGCTGAATGTCGTCGCCACCATCGAGACGCCGACCAGCCACCAGGGCACCGCTCGGCCCGAGGTAAAGAACTCGGCGGTGCTGCTGCTTGCCCGCCGGGCAAAAATCAGGGCCGGCGCAAACGACACGATGATCGAGGCGACCACGATCACCCAGTCCAGGGTCGTAAGATGCATTTATCGAACGGGGTAAGAGGGGCGGGGCGTTTCGGATTCCACTGCAATCTTCCACAGGTAGGGGCCCAAGGTCAACAACGGGGCGGTGAATGGATGGCCGCTGTTCCGGATGGCCCAGGTGAGTGTGGCTGGTTTCTAAGAGCCCATTCCTGCGTCACAGAGCGTACGGATGTTCTCAGATATTGCCAACCCGGGAATGCTGTGGATCTGTGTGGTCATCGTTGCCAGGCCGGCCTTTCGTACTTCAAGTTCTGAATGGGACCCGGAGCCTTGCTCCATGCAAGGCCGTGCGCTCGTGTGGAGTCGGTAAGGCCAGCGATCCGCGTTGACGCAGAGGGATAAAAGTCGCGCGGAGCCTTCATCCAGCGTTCCGGGCCCGTCCCGCGTATTCCGGCGGTCTGACAGTCGCCTCGGGTGAGGCGGGTAGCGTCAGGCAGTTCATCGTTTTTTATTCCCCATCTCCCCCCAACACAGGTGGTTTTCGCATGCGGCATTTTTCCCTTCTGATACTCACCCTGGCCGCGGCCCCACTTGCCGCGCAAACCGGGGTCGATACCGCCGGTGCCGGCGCTCTTATCTCCCAGGCGATGGATCATTCCGAAGTCATGAAAAACCTGCAGCACCTCGGCGACGCGATTGGTCCTCGTCTGTCCGGATCGGCTGCCATGCGGAAAGCCAACGATTGGACCGCCCAGCGATTTCGCGACTATGGGCTCCAGGCCTCGATCGAAGAGTATCCGTTTGGGGTCACCTGGGAGCGGGGCCCCATCCAGGTCCGACTGACCGCGCCGTTTCCCCGTCAGGTGAACGCCTGGAGCTGGGCCTGGACCGCCGGCACCGGAGGCCGGGCGCTTACAGGACCCATCGTTCGGGTCGACGTGACCAATGCCGACAGCGTAGCCAGGTATCGCACCAAGTTACAAGGCGCGTGGATTCTCCAGCGCGACCCCGCCAATATCTGGAACCCGGATGGACCTGCCATGACGGCGGCAGATTCGGCTGAGCAGCGCGCGGAGCGGGATCGTGGCCGGCAGGCCTTTGCCACCCAGGATACGTCGGCGGCGGCCGTGGCGGCTCGGCGTCAGTTCGGGATCGATCTTCCCTTCATGCTCAAACGGGCTGGTGCCCTCGGCGTCATCACCGACGGCGGCAAGGAGTTCGCGCTGGGTAACATGAGCGGGTCACCAAATCGGGTGTCGCCATTGCCGAATATGGTGGTCGCCCACGAGGATTACGCGATGTTCGACCGGATGATCAAGGCGGGATTGAATCCACGTCTGAGCGGGACGATCAGCAACACCATCGGCACGCGCCCCATGCCGCAGTACAATACAATTGGCGAAATCAAGGGAACCGAATTCCCGGGCCAGGTGGTCATTCTCGGCGCGCACCTGGATAGCTGGGACATTGGGCAGGGAACGACTGATAACGGGACCGGATCCATGGTTGTGCTGGAAGCGGCCAGGGTCATCGCTCAATCCGGTGTGAAGCCCAGGCGCACGATCCGCTTCATCCTCTTTAGTGGCGAAGAGGAGGGTTTGCTCGGATCGCATGCGTATGCCGCACAGCATGAAAAAGAAGCGGACAGCATCCAGGCGGTCCTGGTGCTGGATAATGGCACAGGCATGATCACCGGCCAGGCGCTGCAGGGCAGGGACCAGGACTCGACGCTCTGGCGGAGCCTGCTCGCTCCTGTCGCATCACTCGGCGCGACCGGCGTCCGTTCCGGGAACAAGGGCGGCACCGATCACCTCTCGTTCATCCCGTACGGTGTGCCGGGCTGGAATTTCGATCAGGTGTCGCGTGGGTACAATCACACTCACCACTCGCAGGTTGATACCTACGATCACGCCGTGGCGAGCGATCTTAAGCAGGCCTCGGCAGTGATGGCGGTGACCGCCCTCGAACTGGCGAACCTGCCGACACTATTGCCCCGGGGTCCCAGGACTCCAGTGACGCCAGTGGCACCCGCCGTGCCCACGGCCGGCCTTACCGTGACCCGATAGGAATTAGAAGAGCTGCTGCCGATTGCAGAAGTGTGCCACCGGGTCAGTCCCGGTGGCATCTCTTTTTTGGCGAGTTGAACGTTTCGACCTATTCAGCCCTGGGTTGTTTTCTGAGGGAGCGTAACGCTGCAGGTCGTAAGAAATCCCCCGCGGACGTTGTAGACTGTCGTAACGGTGAGTCGCTGGGGGGCGAGACAGCGAAAAAGATCCTCGGCGATGCGCGCGGTTGCGTGCTCCTGGAAGATTCCCACGCTTCGATAGCTCGTGACATAATACTTGAGACTCTTAAGCTCGATGCATCGGTCTCCGGGGATATAGCTGATCCTGAGCTTGGCGAAGTCCGGCAGGCCACTGTAGGGGCACACGGCGCTGAATTCATCGGTCTCGGTGAGAATCTCCTGGTCGGGCCCTTCATAGCCGAAAGTTTCGAGAACCCCGATGTCGATCGCTTCGGGGCCGGTAAAGGGAAGGGTTCTGCCTTCGGCGATTGCCATAACGGATTCCTCAAATAGGGTCGCTGGAAATCTAACCACGTCACCCCGGTGAACCTGGAAAGCCCGCTCCCTGAGTCGGTGTCATGAACCGACCGGGGATTTCGATGTATAGGAGGACCAGTTGTGCCTTGTTGTGCAATTCCCTGACATGTCCCTGGAGGTCAAGATGCGGTGTGGTGTCCTGTTGACCTTATTGACCGCAATCGCGGTGAGTGCCTGCGGCCCGGAAAGCGAACCGACTCGAGTCGAATCAGGAGACCAGCCGACCATCGCCCATGCTCCCACCAACAACTGGACCCGGGTCAGGTTGCCCCTGGCTGATGCGTGGGGGGTGAATGACCAGGGGGTCATCGTTGGGTACACCAAGAATGTGGGAGCCTGGTGGTTCAACGGAACCCTGAAGCAGCTTCCTGTTCCGGCCCAGCCGTATAGCACCTATATGGCGTCCAACGTCAGCGAAGACAATCGCATGGTCGGCATGAAGTACCTCAATGGAAAGTACCGCGCCCTGTACTGGAAGAAACCCACCGCCGCACCGATCGACCTGGGAGACCTCGGCGGTGGAAGCTCGCAATCCAATGACGTCAACAGCGATGGCGTGGTTGTCGGCGTCTCCCGTGCCGCGCCCAACAATGAATGGCACGCCTTCAAGTGGGTCGACGGCATTGGCATGGTGGATATTCATCCCAAGGGATACCTGACCAGCGCCGCGATGCGGATCAATGACAAAGGCTACATCGTGGGATTTGCCGACATGGCCACACCGACCTATCACCGGGACGCGATTCGGTGGGATCCGGATGGTTCGATTGTCATTCTCCTGTCCACCACCAATACCATCAATGCCGGCGCGTATGGCCTGAATCGGATGGGCGATGCTTCCGGTCAGAACCCTTCATTTGGACCGACCGTCTGGTTCCAGGGCGGTGGAACAACCTTTTATCCATCTGCTCTCGGTGCCAAGTCCGCTCGCAGCCTGAGTGACTTGTATCGAATGGCGGGGTACTATATCGACTCCACCAACGCGACCAAACCCTGGACCTCGCTTAAGGGGCTGGAAGCGACACTTCCCATTGGTGCCACCGAGTTTGGTACCGCCGCCGACGTGAATACCTGTGGCTGGGTAGTCGGGGTTTCGACCTTTGGAACCGTGTACTCGGGAACGCTATGGAAATCCTGGACCTGCGACTAGTGCGACATTGACGTGAGAAGTAACACGCGAGAACAGGCCGGTGAACAAATACGGGTGACAGGCGAATCGGCCACTTCGATTCTCACCTATCACTTCGTCTCAACCATGAAAAGGGGGTCCGGGATACCTCGCCCGGACCCCCTTTCCCTGTCCCAGATACATGTTACTTCATGATTCCATCCTCGAGCCACGCGTATTCATTTGTCATGACGCGTTGCGCGGTGGCATAGGTCGCGACGTCCTCGTTGTCGAAGACCATGGCGAACTTGTCGTTCACCCGTCGCCGGGCGTGCTGGGAGAACACGTCAGCCAGCGCGATGGCGCCCTGTCCCTCACCTCGCTGGTCGCCCCGCTCGCCGGCCATTGCCTGGGCTCGGCTGCACGCGGCCGTGATAGCCAGGAGTTCGGCGCCGATCTCGACCAGCCGTCCGAGAACCATCTGCCGCTTTTCCAGTTTGGGGCCGAATCGCACCATGCAATGAAAGAGGGTCCGGGCCAGCCGGCGTGAGGCCCGGTTTACAAACCTGATGTGGGTCGCCAGTGATCCGAATTCGCCGTAGCGCGGCCACCAGCCCCAGCCAATCCAGAGCTTGGGATACCACCAGCCGTAAAACGCCGCCGCCTTGAAGAGCGCGCCGGCTTTCTTTCCGAGCGGCACTGCCGGATCGATCAGGTCTCCCGCGACCTTCATATGCGTATCCACCGCCTCCCGCGCGATGAAGAGCCGCATGATCTCGCTCGATCCCTCGAAGATCAGGTTGATCCTGAAATCGCGCATCATTCGCTCGACCGGGTCGGGCACCTCTCCCCGCGATCGGAGGCTGTCGGCGGTTTCATAACCGCGGCCACCCTTGATCTGCAGCGTGTCGTCCACGATTCGCCAGCCCATCTCGGTGTTCCACATCTTGGCGATCGCCGCTTCCAGCCGGATGTCGGTATGTCCCCGGTCCGCCATGAGGGACGCGAGATCCGACACGGCCTCCATGGCGAAGCTGTCCGCCGCCATCCGACCCAGCTTGTTGGCGATCGCGTCGTGTTTCCCGATGGCAGTACCCCACTGCACCCGGCTCGCGGCCCACTTCCGGGAGATCTCCAGGCATTTCTTCACGCCCGCGACCGCCGACGCAGGGAGGGTGAGCCGGCCGGTGTTGAGGGTGATCAGCGCGAGCTTGAGACCTTTGCCTTCTCCCCAGATGACGTTTTCAACCGGCACTTTGACATTGGTAAATCGGATAATACCGTTTTCCAGGGCCCGGAGCCCCATGAAGTGGAGTCGCTGGACCACCTCGACTCCAGGCCAATCGGCTTCAACAATGAACGCGGTGATCTTCTTGCCCGTTCTCGCCATGACCACCATCAACTCGGCAATCGTTCCGTTGGTGCACCAGAGTTTTTCTCCGTTGAGCACATAGTGCTTGCCATCGTCGCTCAAGACGGCCGTCGTCGTGAGGCCGGCCGGATCCGATCCGACCTGGTTCTCGGTCAGCGCAAAAGCGGAAACCGCGCCCTTGGCGAGGCGGGGTAGATATCTCTTTTTCTGCTCCGGGGTGCCAAACAGCTTGAGCGGGGTGGGAACGCCGATGGATTGTGCCGCCGAGAGCAGGGCCGTCAGGTTGCCGTCCTGGCTGGTAACCAGGGCAATCGCCCGCGTGTAGCTGTACTGGCTCAATCCCAGCCCGCCGTACTCTTCGGGAATCTTGATGCCAAAGGCGCCGATGTCCCGAAAGCCCTGGATGACGTCCTCCGGTATTTTCCCGTCGCGATCGATCTTGTCGCTGTCGATCGTCTTCATGAACTTCTCGAGCCGGTCCATGAATGGCTTGGCTTTCGCCAGGTCCACCGGATCAGGCTTGGGAAAGGGATGGACCAGCTCGAGGCGAAAGGAGCCATCGAACAGCTCCCGGACAAAGCTTGGCGCCTCCCAGTCCTTTTCCCTGGCGGCCTCCGCGACCTCGCGCGCTTCCTTTTCACTCGCCAGACTGTTGCCCTGGTTTGGTGCGCCCGGCGGCGCCTTGGTAATCATGTCGGTCATGGATCGTCCACGCCTGTTCTGGGGAATGTTCTACCGTCGTATTATGCCAGCATCACGAGCTCTATGACCCTTCTGAACTGCTCCTCGAGGCAGAGAGAACCGGATAGCGCAGGGTTCTGACTTCCCAGGGGATGAATGACAGACGTGTTCGTATTTCCTCATCAACGAATTCGGAATCTGCGCCCCTGGATCGACCCTACCGTTGAGTCCGGGTCATAAGCGGCATACGGTCGCGGACACCGTGCAGCACCAGTTCGATAACGTGTTGCTTGCGCCGCTCGCGGAACAGAGGATCGTCGGGATCAAAACCGAGGGCCGGAACCACGGTGCTGGCGTGCACGGCGGGAAACCAGCACAACCCGATGATGCTGAGAACGAGGTGAGCCGCTTCGACTCCCTGGGCGGGATCCAGCCCCAGCTCCTCGGAAATCGCTGCGACGGCCTCTCCCGCGATGTTCGTGCGAGGGAGGCCTTTGAGCATCGCTGCCCCCATCAGCGCTTCACGCTCCATGAGGCGGACGAAGTTGCGCCGAGCCAGGAGAAAATCGAAATAGTCTGACACCACGCCCGCCAGGATCACTTCCGGAGTTTCTCCACTGGCCAGCGCGCGAACGCGACCCACCCGTACGGCCTCGCGAACCTCACCGAAACATCGCTCCACGACCGCCCGATAGAGATCAGACTTGGAACCAAAAAAATAGCCGGGTGTCCCTCGAGACACGCCGGCTCTCATTCCCACCTCGTTCAGGCTGGTTCCGTCGTACCCCTTCTCGGCAAAAAGCTCTTCGGCCGCATCGAGAATCGACTCGCGCGACCGACCGGCATTTCGTTCTTTGTCGTTGCTGATTTTCAGATTGGCTGGCATTGGCGCACCGGGATGAGTGCTTGCTTGTCGTCCAGCAAGTTATGGCGAGGCCCCATTCCCGTCAAGCGTTCAATTTGGAGGTCTCCCCCGGTCCTTATTCTCCTCACTCTCCTTTATGCGGCCGGAACATGATGTCAAACAATGGTTTCCAGGACTTGCCCCCATCGGTGGTGCGCTCCGCGATTTCCCGAACTCCATGATCCTCAACATACCAGGTCGCACGGATCTCGGATACCGATCCGTCGTTGCCCTTCTCGTTTCCACCCAGGACGATCCGATCGCCTTCTAGCTTGCCGTCCAGCATCAGCAAGGTGCCGCGATTGGTGACCCAGGTTTGATGCCACAGTCTCCGGGAGGAGTCATAAATACTGAAGCTTTCGCCGGAGAGACCATCGCTCTGCTCATAGACCTCGCGGACAACGCAATTTCCCAACGCCAGGGTGACCTTGTTTCGCGCCACGGGTTTCGAGGGGGCATCCATGTCGAAAACATCCCAGTCTCCCAGCCAGAAATCAAACTGGCGGAACTCCGCGGCGTCACATGCCGCGGTGGATCTGTGGCCCCGGCCGGTATGGGAGAAGGCGATTGTGCTTCCGGCGAGCACGGTGACCATGCCGAGCATGCTTACTCTGGAAAGGGACATGACTAGATCCTCTGTCGGGGTCGAGTGATCTGGGCGGAAACGACCTTCCACGTCTCGCCCGTGCGTACGTAGATGTCGACATACCGGCTCAGCCCTGGTGTTCCGTTCTTCGCAATCCAGGAACCCGCTGCCCGCACCAGGGCGACGTCTCCGTAGAATCGGACATCCACTTCGTCCAGCCTGTAGTCCCTGAGATCGGAACCCTCAGCCGTCATCCGGAGAAAGGCCGCTTTGTCGAGGACCGTGCCATCGGACTCAATGCAGATAAACTCATCGGCGAGATGGGAGCGATACCACTCGACGTCGCCGGCGAGTGAGGCCGAGACGTACTGCTGGTTCAATCGACGCAGGTGCGCGTCGAGCGACGCCCGTTCCGTCAGCCTTGATTGAGGCGATGTCGGATCAATCCGGTTCCTCACTTCCTGTTCTAGCGAGTCCATGTGAAATCACCGAGGATAAACGTGGAAATATGCCAGCCATGCGCAAACAACGAAATCGACAGTGCCTTTCTCATGGGGGTGCCCCGATCATCAAGCCCGCCCACGAAACACTGCGGGAAAGCGGCGACGCAATTCTTCAAGCTTGGGCACGTCGTTGGTAAGGACATAGGGAGCATACGGATTCTTGACCACGTAGTCCTGGTGAGACTCCTCGGCGACCTTGAAGCGTTTGAGCGCGACAATTTTCGTTGCAATGGGACGGCGAAAGGCGTTCGAGGATCGCAACTCATCGATGTAGGCCTGTGCGGCCTGCCGCTGTCCCTCGTCATTGGGGAAAATGAATGACCGATACTCGGGACCAATGTCCGGTCCCTGGCCATCTACCTGGGTAGGGTCGTGCGCGACCAGGAAGAAGATCTCAAGCAGCTGGCGATAGCTGATCTGGGATGAGTCATACTCCACGCGAACAGCCTCCAGGTACTCCGGCAGTGAGTCGCCGTTCGCCGCTTCCGGGACCGCGAAACCGGAGGTCGCCGAGCGCACACCCCGAACATGTTCGAACACACTTTCGACGCCCCAGAAACAACCACCCGCGAACAACGCCGTCGCCTTTGCGCTGGAATGCTGTTGCTTCAGGGAATGAGTTCCCTCGCTCACGGTGGAGCCTGCCGGATGGCCCAGTGAAAGGATCACCAGAACCCCCAGCGAAGGCATCAGTGAACGGTTGCCGTGAAAGCGGTTCATAGCGATCTCCTCTTCGTCGCGTCTGGGATGTTTCGGGGGCTCCATACGATCCTCGAATGGCCTCGCCGAGCGATTCAAATCAACTACCATCTCCCGCGCCCCGCATCAGAAACAAGGTCAAGATCAGGTCAGACCCGGCGAAACTCCTCCCCTCCGACTGGCCGGGCGCGTGGCCCGGCCTTTGGGGTAATGGACTGAAATGCTCGAGCGGAAGGAGGGAAATTGGACTGCTGAATACTGAGGACGGGCCAGCCTGAAGATATCTCACATCCAGCGCGCACTCGAATGCAAGGGACGTGTCAAAAGTGTTCGAGCGCCTGTTTGGCTTCTCCATTCATTCGTCATTGTGGATGCAGCGGACCTGAACCATCGCCTGACACCTCCATCCGCAAAACGATTCTGGTGTCGTTCCCAACGTCTTTCGCCGAAGAGATCGAATGTCGAAACGTGTGCTCATCATCGATAGCGAGGTCGGACTGGTCGAGAGCCTGCGGCATACTCTTGAACTGGACGGCCATAGTGTGCGCAGTGAGCCTGACGTGCAATGGGGGATCATCGAGGCCCGGACCTTCGGGCCCAACCTGGTTATCACCACCCTGGAGACCGCGCAGACCCGCGATGGCCGGTTGCTCAGCCAGCTCCGGGAGGAGCATGAAAAGTTGCCCGTCCTTCTTTTGGGGTCGCGCAGTGAGGAGGCCGACCGACTCCGCGGGTTTCGACTCGGGATCGATGACTTCCTGTTGCGCCCCGCCTCGGTTGGGGAATTGCACCGCAAGATCGAAACGTTGCTCCTGGATCATGGAAATCATGACCTGAGCGCTCCTCCGGTGGCTGAAGCCGTAATCTCATTTGGCGATGTCGATATTCGGCCCGCGGCTCGTATGATCATCAAGGGTGGTAAACCGATCGTTCTCCGGCTCAAGGAATTCGACCTCCTCATGGCGTTGATCAGTCGAGAGGGCAGGGTGGCGAGTCGGCTCGAGCTCTTACGCGGGGTGTGGGGGTACCGCACGCTCGTCGCGACCCGAACGGTGGATACGCACATCGGCGAGCTTCGGGCGAAGCTCGAGGCAGATCCAGCCAATCCACAGCATATCGTGACCGTAAGAAAAGTCGGATACCGGTTTCAGCGGATCGTCGCGGATTCAGGCGACGAACCCGGCGACTACGAACGGCCGGCGCGTCAGCTCCGCGAGGGCTGAAAGAGAAGGCGCTGAGACCGGGCTCCACCGACTTCGTCCTTCCGAATCCGCCGCGCCGTCGGCTCATAATCCCGGAGCCGGCCAGGCGCGGCTTACGCGGGTCCTTCCTTTATACAGGTGCAGCGCCCCCACAGCTGGGAATCCAGTCAAGTTCACTTTTGCACCGCTCTCGCCGATTCACCGCATCACATTCCTACAAATCGCGGACCCCTGCCGCACACGGTTTGTCGTCTATTAGGTGACCTGCGCAAGCACAGGTGATTCATCGCACCTGTTTGCACATGGCAATAGGTCCGACCGGGCCGCGGTCAGGACTCCAGGTGATCCAGGAACCAGCACGTCTCTTCTCCTCTACCTGCAGGTGATGGGCAATGAGTGTCGCGCGACGCCCCGGTTTCCCACGCCGGGATGTGTGTGCGGGCAGGTCGCCAGTTGGCAGGAATTCTGTTTTCACGCCTTTGGAGGACGTCCACATGAAACAAAGCTGTGTCAGCGCCTTCGCACGCGTTGCGCGGTGGTTCGCGCTCGCGGCAGTCGCATTGGGGATCAGCGCGGGAGCGCTGTCCGCCCAGTCGACTGGTAAGATCGAAGGCAGAGTCCGCGATCAGGCCGGTGCGCCGATCGCCAACGCCCAGGTGACGATCGTGGGTTCCGCGTTCGGCGCCCTCACGAATAACCAGGGGTACTACTTCTTCAACAACGTCCCGGCCGGTACGGTCTCGGTGCGGGCGGCCTTCGTCGGCTACAAGTCGGCGGAAGCGCAGGGCGTTCGCGTCCTGGCGGGCCAGACGATCACCCAGGACATCCAGCTCGAGCAGACGCCGTTCCAGGTGGATGAAATCACCGTGACGGCAGCGGCGACGCCGCTGGTGCCGCGGGACGAAGTCACCACCAAGCAGCGGATCAACGGTGACTACGTCGAAGCGTTGCCGGCCGACCGGATCAGCAACATCCTGGCGCTGCAGCCGGGTGTCGTTGCCAGCCCGGGTGGTGGCGCCTTGTCGATTCGTGGTGGTCGTACCGACCAGGCCGCGACCTACGTCGACGGCGTTCCCACCACCCCGGGCTATCGCGGCACGGGCTTCCGGGCAACCACTGGAATGGCGGGTGGCACTGGTGGTGTGCAGATTGGCACCAACGCTTTTGAACAGGCTTCGGTGACCACCGGCGCGTCGTCGGCCGAGTTCGGCAACGCGCAGTCGGGTATCATCAACATCGAAACCCGGTCCGGCGGTTCCAGCTTCAAGGGCAACGTGCAGTATGAGACCGACGAGCCCTTTGGTGTCAACCACGGCCAGGGCTTCAACCGGGTCGCCGGCAGCCTCGGCGGACCGACGGGTATCACCAACCTGACCTTCTTCCTCTCCGGCGTGCTCGAAGGCCGGCAGGCGGCGGCGGATGGTTTTGATGCCGACAAATATCCGATCTTTGTTCCGGCCGGCATTGATACCACCGTCGCGGTCCCCAGCACGCTGGGCGATCCGAATGCCGACACCACATTCGTTGATGTGCAGAACTTCGCCATTTCGCGGGGTAACTGCGACACGTTCTCGGCCAGCTCCAATTCCGATATCGCCAACAACTATGGCTTTGATTGCACCGGTGTTCGGTTCCCCGGTTCGGCCCAGACGATTTCACAGACCTCGGCCAAACTGAACTACACCTTCGGGAGCGGCAATCGAATCTTCCTGTCGTGGCAGGGCAGCCGGAATCACGGCCGCAACGGCGGTGGGTTCAATAATCCGCAGAACATCACGGGCTTCCGGGTCAAGAACAACAACTTCACGTTGGGCTGGAACCAGAACCTGAGCAAGTCGGCGGACCGGGCCTTGGCCTTCGATGCCGCCGTGTCCTATCAGCAGGATCGTCAGCTGGGCAGCTTACTGAGTCGGCAGGCCGAACTGGATACCCGTGATCCCTTCGGTGGCTTCATCCTCGGTGGCATCGACTTCCTGTTCGATTTCGACAACTTCCCGCTCAATCAGGAACTGGTCGATAACTTCCGGAACAATACGCCGGGCAGCCGGCGGTCTCCGCTGGATCTGTCCAACACCAGTCAATACGACACTATCGACGAGTTCCGGAACAGCGCCTATGGTCTGGGTGGTGGTTCCGAGAGCGGCGGTCCGGCGGGCACACTGTCGATGTATCGGGAAAACCGGTTTATCGGCAAGGCCAACCTGGACTGGCAGTTCGATCGGTACAATCGGCTTAAGCTGGGCGGGCAGTTCACCCGCTTCAATATCGCGAGCTACAACAGCTCCCTGACCAGCCAGGCGTTCTCCGAAGCCTTTATCGAGAAGCCCAACCAGTACAACGTCTTCCTCGAAGACCGCCTGGATCTGGGCGATGTCGTCGTGGTCGGCGGCCTCCGTTATGACTACTACAACTCGAATGCGGCCCGTCCATTCGTGCTCGACACCGTGTCGACCAGCGCGTCGGTCGGTACGTACAGCTACTTCCCCACGCCGAACAGCTACGGCAGCGGCGGGGCGACGGATGCCAATAACAATCCGCTGGTGAAGTTCGTGAAGGATCCGAGCCACGATTACCTGAGCCCGCACATCCAGGTGTCGTTCCCGGTGACGGATCGGACCAACTTCCGTCT
>JBDTRF010000004.1:0-41058 GCA_039931815.1 Gemmatimonadota bacterium | reverse complement strand
GAATGCGGCCGAAGCGGAATCAAGATCGCCGACAGCGCGCTCCAGCCGGCCAAGATTGACCAGTACTTCCGAGTCCGGGTTCCCGTTCGCGATGGCGACCCGATGAGCCCCAAGAATCTGACTGGAAAGGACTGAATCGCGAAGTACATTGGAAAGCGTGTAGAGTCGAAGCAGGGCAGGGGTGAACCCCGGTTCGATCCGAAGAGTGCTCTGGAGCAACTTCACCGCGGCCTGGTAGGAGCCATATCCAACACGGGTGCCGAGGTTAGCCGGATTCCTTGCCAGCCACGCGCCTTTGCCGGACTCTGCCAGTGCCATGCCGAACCAGGGGTAAGCCCATTCGGGCGCCATCCTGGACGCATCCGAGAAGATCTTTCGCGCGCGATCAAAGAGATAGCCATCGCCGACCTCGGCGCTGCGAAGGAGCGCCAGGCCATCCCGGACCTGTAGTGCTGCGTTATCCCGGTGAGCGCGGGCATCCGATCTCGCCCGCTTCTCGACCATGGCGACGAGGAGGGGGTCGGCCATTCGGGACAATGAATCGCGAAACAATTCGAGGGATAGCCGAACTGGCGGTGATTGCGCCGCTGACGATGTCAGTGGTGCGGTGGCAAGGAAGACGGCCAAGGTTCGGGTAACGGAGGAAAGAGTCACAAACAGGAGACGTCCGTTTGGGGGGAAATGAGACCTAGTTAACCCACTCTTCGAGTTTGCTGGTTCGGCGAAAGGCATCGGGATGCTGGCGGAACCAGGACATGACCAGAAGCACCTCATCCATCCCCTGGGTCGCCAGGTTTTCCAGATTCGGCTCAGGCAGGCTCAGCTCCTGAATTACGACGGACTTGAACGCATCCAGTTCAATCGGTGTCGTCGGGTAGGGATAGGTTGCGCGCACGAGGCCGCGGCGGATCAGGTACGCGCGGTCATCGCCCAGCGTTCCCGGATCGCGGTAGACAAAGGTGAGTAGATCGAGAGCTGCCCGTGCCCGCGTTACCGCCGCCAGCAGCCACTCCAGGATTTCGAACTTTTCCCGCCAGCGCGTCGCTCGCTCGAACTGTGAAGCCTCTGCGGCTGCCTGCATCTGATCAATAACCCGGTCAATCGGCGCGATGGCTCTCGCATCAAGGAACGCTACCGCAGTTTCCACCCGATGCCGGTAATCCAATTCCGTCACGAAGCCGGCGCACGGACCGGAGCAGAACCCCAGTTCATGGCGGATGCAGGCCGCCGCGAGCGGTCCGTTGAACAGGTCCATCTGCCCGGCATAGACGATGGGCATATTGGGCGCGCAGTCCCGAAGCCCCAGGAGATCGTTCAGCGTTCGAACGGCGTCGTGCACCCGGGGTCCCGCATTGAACGGTCCAAAGCAACGGAGTTCATTCCCGCCAACCGTTGCCCCGCTGGAGATCCGGGGCGCTGGCCCGCCCATGACCCTGATGAAGGCCACGCGACGAGTCCGGTTGAGACTGTGATTGAGCGGAGGGCGATGCCGGCGGATCAGTCGGAGTTCAGTCAGGTAGGCGGCGAATTCACTGGGGACGTAATCCCACTCGATGGTCCTGGCGGCATGAAGAATCCGGGCCGCTTTGTCGTCGGGGTAGGACGCCCGGAAATAGGAAAGCACGCGGGTCCGCAGCTTCTTTGCCTTGCCCACGTACAATACCCGACCGGTAGGATCCAGCATCCGATACACTCCAGGCCGATTCTCGGCCAGGCGGCTGACCCGCAGCCGCAGGGCATCGAGATCGGTCGCAGGGAGGGGGAGCATTGATCGGGCCCGCTTATTCAAGCCGCATTCATCTCCGGAAGCCGGGTACGGCTCCGCATTCGCCTGGAGGGCCTACGTCCGATTGACCAGCCGAACACATGTGCGTGTGGCGGGTGAACCGTGGCGTGATGGAAGCGTGAAGTAATGGAAAAGTAATGGGTTGGTACAGCTGATGGGATGCGATGGGTGTCCGCTGTTGCCGAGGCCCACAGATCAGGCCTGGCATCGATAGCAGAAGACTGTAATTCGAGCATCGATATCGTGGGTGCCGACCAGGCTTTTGCCGCATTGTCGGCAAGGAAGGTGCTCGCGGCCGTACACCTTCAACTCCAGCTGAAAGTTGCCCGGCTGCCCCGTGCCCGTGCGGTAGTCCCTGAATGTCGTACCCTGGGAGTCGATGGCCGCCTGGAGGATTCGCCGGACCTCGGCATAGAGTGAGGCGTAGGCCTCCTTCGTCACCCTGGAGGCCGGCTTTGACGGGTCAATGCCGGCCGCGAACAATGCCTCATTGGCGTAGATATTTCCCACCCCGGCCAGATACTTCTGATCCATGAGCACCTTCTTGATCGCCTGCCGACTCTTGCTCAGTCGGGCGCGAAACTCATCAGCCGTAAAATGCTCATCCAATGGCTCCGGCCCGATGCCGGCATCATATCGCTTCCATTGGAGATCGTTAAGCAGGAGGATGGTGCCAAGGCGCCGGACATCGCGGTAGACCAGGTAGCGACCATCGTCCATTCGGATGGTGAGGACGTTATAGCGGGCGGCGGCACCGGTCGGCCGCGTGTCATGGATGAGGAGGGCGCCGGTCATCCCTGGCTGAATCACCAGGCGGTCTGCCCCGAGATGGATGACGGCGTGTTTGGCTCGACGGAAAACCTCCTGGACCCGTTTGCCAGCGAGATCACGGGTCAGGCGGTTGCGGGAAACACCACGCAGGACATCATCGTGGGTGAGGGTTGCCCGAACGAACTTCCGGCCGAGGAGTTCGGGCCGCAAGTCGCGGACGATGGTTTCAACTTCGGGAAGTTCAGGCACCACTCAAGAATAAGATGGAGGGGCAGCGAGAGCCACGAGCGAAGGGGCGTAGCAGAAGCAGAGCGCTGCGGTGAAGCGCCAACTAGGGGTTTACAATCAGCGTTCCGGTCATGGTGGGATGGATCGCGCAATGGTAGTGAAATGTTCCCGTGGTGTTGAGCGTCGCCACGTAGACACCTCTGATCCCGATGTTGTTGGATGAGAAGGTCACGGCATCGTCCGAAAACACCTTGTGGGTCGTTCCATTGCCGCCGTAAGTGCCGGAACTGAAATCGCCGTTGTACCAGGTGACCTTGTTCTGGGTCGCCAGTGAAATTGTCAATGTAGCCGGCGAAAACGCGCTGGCACCCATGGTCTTTGCATTCTGAACAATCGCAATATCGTGCGCGGGTGGGTTGGGATCGTTGTTGGAAGACATGTCACTGCAACCGACCAATCCGGCGATCAGTATAGTGAGCAGGGCAGAACGTCGCATAATGTACTCCACGGGATTGACGAAAGTAATTCTTCAGGCAACATGAGGGAGACGGGTTCCAGTCGGAAATTATTCCGGACGCCAGTCAGGCGCGTCGGGAAGCCTCGCGCCACCCGATGTCCCGCCGGAACACCTTGCCTTCGAACTCGATTGATGCCGCCGCATTCCTGCTTTTATGCTGTGCTTCGGCGAACGTTGCCGCCACTCCGGTGACGGCAAATACGCGTCCGCCAGACACACGGAGGACATCACCGTCCTCACGACTCGTTCCCGCGTGAAAAATCGAGACTCCTTCCGCGACTTCCCGGGGCAGTGCAATCGCGGCACCTTTTTCCGGACGATCGGGATATCCTTTTGCCGCCAGCACGGTGGTCACGGCAAAACAATTGTCCTTCAGCTGAATGGCAGACGGTGCCTCGCCCCGGGCCACCCGCTCAAGTGAATTCAGGAGGCCGCCACCCAGGAGCGGCAGGACCGCTTCGGTTTCCGGGTCCCCGAAACGACAATTGAATTCCACCACTCGCGCGCTTCCGGTGCGTCCGATCATGAGCCCCGCGTAGAGCAGGCCGCTGAAAGGTGATCCCTCTTTTTCCATCTGGGTGAGCGTCGGTATCAGGATGGTTCGCTCGACCTGGGCGAGAAGCTCCGGCGTCGCGAGAGAAACCGGGCTATAGGCACCCATCCCTCCCGTGTTGGGGCCGCGGTCATCTTCATCGAGCCGCTTGTGATCCTGGGCCGCCGGGAGGAGCACGAAATCCCGCCCATTGGTGATCGCAAAGAGCGACAGCTCTTCCCCTTCCATGAAATCCTCGATGACCAGCTCGACGCCAGCGTCTCCGAGGGAACGATCTCGCATCATGGCCCGCACCGCGCGCTGTGCCTCGCCCCGGGTCTCCGCTACCACGGCGCCCTTGCCCGCCGCCAGGCCCGACGCCTTGACCACCAGGGGTTCGGCATGAGTCTCGACGTAGGCCAGCGCCTTGTCCATGTCGGTGAAGGTATGGCTCGCCGCCGTCGGAACCTGGGCCCGCTCCATCAGCGCTTTCGCGAATGATTTGGAAGCTTCGATCCGTGCGGCGGCGCCGGACGGCCCGAAGACTGGAATACCTCGTTCGCGAAGGCGGTCCGCGAGTCCTAGCGCGAGAGGAACTTCTGGTCCGATAATGACGAGCGTAACGGCGTGCTCGATTGCTGCCGCCACGAGTCCGTCGATATCATTGGCGGCGACCGCAAGGTTGCTGGCGAGGAGCGCGGTGCCTGGGTTGCCTGGTGCACAGAAAAAGGCAGCGTCGGGGGCATCCCGATGAAGGGCCCAGAGCAATGCGTGCTCCCGACCGCCCGAACCGACAATGAGGATTCTCACGGGGAATCAGCGGACAGAGGAAAGCCGACCGCGATTACTCCGTCAGGAGAGGCGCGGCCGGCCGAAAGATTGGAAATAAACTTCATTGCTGCATCAGGCTGGGCCGCGGCCTTTCCGGAACGCATCGCCAACCCGCTCTGCGGCCTGCCTGGCAGCCTGCGCCACCTTGCCCGCCGTTTCCCGTGCCTCTCGCGCATAGTAGTTCCCGGCATCGGCCATCTCTTCCCGGATTGGGCGTTCGGTCGCGGCTGGACCTCTCCTGGTATACTCACCGCGGAGGATCCGGTCATATTCGCCGCTCCCCACCCATTGCTGTAACTCTGCCGCCCGCACTGTGTTCATCGGGTGAGTCAGGCCGAGGGTGTTGATGATCTTGTACACGGTCGCGAGGCCATCATTGGTGTCGTTGTATTCATGGGCCTGGGTAATGAACGCGTCGACATTCATCTGGTCGTTGAATCCGACCTCGCGGCCACCTCCGGCCGCCTTCATGTGAAGGCTCTGAGCCGCTCGGATGTCCTGGCAACCCAGGAGTCCCGCCCGATCCGCCGAGAGCTCCGATTTCCGGGACCACTCGAGAAACGCCAGTTTGACGGGAAGGAGTACGAGGCCGGCGAGGAAGGGCAGGGATCCCAGACTCACCAAGGCGAGGATTGCGGCGATGGTTCGATAAAACGCATGTCCGCTGACGACATGCCCCATTTCGTGGGCGATCAGTGCACGCAGTTCCTCTTCGTTCAACATTTCGAGCGCGGCCGAATGCAACACGATAAACGGATTGTCGACCCCGTAAGCACCAGCGTTGAACACCGGCGTCTGAGAAACAAAAAGCTCGGGAACCGTTTCCCAGCCAAACGTGGTGCAGACCTCGATGTGAAGTCCCCATACCCTGGGGAACTGGCTGGGACCTACCCGGACCGCGTTACCCTGAAAAAGCAGTCGAATTCCCCGCTCACCGCCGAGCGCCGCAAGAATCTTACGGACGACATCTTCGAATCCGGGAACGCTCCGAAGGGTTTGCAGGGCAGCCCGATCGGCCGGATGCTCCCAGGACACGGGGGCGATATCAGGAAAGGCCCGTCGAGGCCGTGGGGCAAGTGACGTGGTCATGGCGAACTCGTGGTAGAGGATGCGCGCCCTACGAAATGCTTTGCCCTAGGTTTCAATATGGCACATCAAACAAGCCAAGGTGACGGAACTTCCCGTATCGGGAACCCACCCACCCGTCATGGTTTTGCTGGAGGCTCATCTCGACTCTTGAACCGGTTGCGATTCTCCAGCGAGATCACCAGGATGACCTCACCCCGCACCCCGAGCTTGAGCACTGTTTCGATGGTGGAAACGTAGCCGGTCCCTTCGGGAGTGACGGCCTGCTCCGTCACGGTGTACAGCACCTCTGCTTCATTCTCGACCGGTTTTACCCGAACCACGAGTGGACTGCGTTTCCGCGCCAGGGTTACGTCGGACTCTCCGAGTGACCCGGTAATCGAAGCCAGGAAAGCATGCCGGGTTTGAGTAACCGGCTGCGCCTGTCCGTCCGTCAGCACTTGTCGGGTGAAATCCGGAGCGAGGAGGTCGTCGAGTCCGACCGGGTCGCCCAGGCTCAGGAGAGAATCGTACGTTACCGCGATCGCGGTGGCCTCGGCGTCAGAGATGGTTGCCGTCCGCTGCGCAGCCAGGCATGAGGGTGTCCCGATTGAAAGCAGCAGCGGCGCGAGCGTCCAGGCGCTACGAATTGCCAGCATAGTCAGATCTCCCGCCCGTCGGGCCCGCTATGTGAATCTCCGGAGCCAGGCGGGTTACCGCAGCGCCTGCTCCAGGTCTGCCATCAGGTCGGCACTGTCTTCTATGCCGCAACTTAACCGCACCAGGCTGTCTGTCAGGCCCATTTTCCTGCGAAGCTCGACCGGAACCGATGCGTGGGTCATCGACGCGGGATGGCCGATGAGACTTTCGACTCCCCCCAGTGATTCAGCCAGCTGAAAGATGCGGGTGCTTTCAGCGAAGCGGCGAGCCTTTGCCACGTCGCCCAGATCAATCGAGATCATGCCCCCGAATCCGCTCATCTGCCGCCGGGCGAGATCGTGCTGTGGATGATCGGGAAGTCCGGGATAGTAGATCCGTTCGACGGCCGGATGAGTCTTGAGCCATTCCGCGATGCAGCGGCCGTTGGCATCGTGCTGCCGCATCCGCAGTGCCAGGGTCTTGGTCCCTCGGAGCGCAAGCCAGCAGTCCATTGGCCCGGGAACGGCCCCGGATGCATTCTGAATAAAGCCGAGTCGCTCGGCTACGTCTTCCCGCCGGGTGACGATGATGCCCCCGACCATGTCGCTGTGGCCATTCAGGTATTTCGTCGTGGAGTGGACGACGATTTCGGCGCCGAGTTCGAGCGGGCGCTGGAAATATGGCGTCGCGAACGTGTTATCGACGGCCAGCAGGAGACCACGAGCCTTGCAGATATCGCTGATGGCGGCCAGGTCCGCGAGCACCATCATGGGGTTGGTCGGCGTCTCGCAGAAGACCAGCCGGGTGGCGGATGTGATCGCCCGGGCGACATTCTCGGGATCCAGCATATCCACGAAACTGAAGCTCATCCCCATGCGGCCGTAGATGCGCTCCATCATTCGATGGGTGCCGCCGTAGACGTTTTCTCCGCATATCACGTGATCGCCGGTACTCAGGAGCTTGAGCACCGCGTCGATGGCGGCGAGACCGGAGCTGAAGGCAAATCCAAACTCACCACCCTCGAGATTCGCGATATTGCGTTCGAGTGCCTCCCGTGTCGGGTTCTGGGTCCGGGCATACTCATAGCCCTTATGCTTGCCCAGCCCCTCCTGCACGTAGGTTGAAGTCTGATAGATTGGAGTCATGACGGCGCCCGTCAGGGGATCGGGCACCTGGCCAGCGTGGACGGCCCGGGTCGAAAAGCCCTCGCCTGAGTCAGCGTGTGTGATGCGTGTCACAGTAGTCCCGGTCTGAGGAAACCATCTTGGGCCCCGCACACCGAACTTTATTCCTGTGAACACCTTGCGGCAAGCCGCGCCGGCCTTGTAGAGGCCCGGCGAGCCTGGTTTGCGAAATTATCTGGTCAGGATCCCGGAGGACACCATCACCGAATCTGCCCACTGTCTGATCGTAGATGACGACGCTCAGATTCGCCGCGCACTCGTCCGGGTCATCGAAGGGCAGGGGTTGGCCTGCATGGAAGCGGGATCAGGGCTCGAGGGGCTGGAGTTGCTGGGTCACATCGGTTCGGTTCCTCTCGTGATCACTGACGTGCACATGCCGGGGATGGACGGCCTCGAATTCCTTCGTGAGCTGCGCGCCCGATATCCGGATACCGCGGTCATCATGCTGACGGCGGTGACCGATGTGCGAACGGCCGTGATGTGCCTCCAGATGGGCGCCATGGACTATCTGGCCAAGCCAGTGGTGATCGATGAAGTCCGCGCCCGGGTGACCCAGGCGCTCGAGCGGCGCAAGCTCATCCTGGAAAACCGGTTCTACCAGAAACACCTGGAAACCCGGGTCAAGCAACAGGCTCAACGGATTAAAGACATTTTCATGGAAGGCGTCCAGGCACTGGCCCATGCCCTGGAGGCCAAGGACCCCTACACCCGCGGGCACTCAAAGCGGGTCAGCATGTATGCGGTGAGAACCGCGGTGCGGCTCGGGTTTACGGCTGATCCCCTGGAAGACATCCGCCTGGGTGGTGAACTGCACGACATCGGGAAGATTGACACTCCCGAGTCGATCCTCAACAAGCCCGGACCGCTCTCGCCGGACGAATTTGAGCGGGTGATGCGGCACGTGCTGCTTGGTGAAAAAATCCTGGCGCCCTTCGTCAAGGAAACCCCGGTGGTGCTCCGCATCGTGCGTTCGCACCATGAACGGGTCGATGGGCGGGGGTTTCCCGACGGGCTGGTCGGCGAAGCCATCCCGTATGAGGCGCGGATTGTCGCGGTGGCTGATGCCTTCGACGCGATGACGACGAGCCGCGCCTACCGGTCTTCCCGCACCAACGACGAGGCCTTCGAGGAGTTGCGGGCGTGTTCCGGGACCCACTTTGATCCGGAGGTCGTCCATGCCTTTACGGCTGCATTCGCTGACATGAAGTCTCCACCGGTGGAAAACCTGACCGGCATCATTCAGGAATCGTAATCCTTCATTCGGATCCGCACCCCCTCGACTCGGCAATTTCTCCGGCCGATCATTCTCCCATTTTACACCTGGTTCGTCTCCCGATAACTCCCTTCCCGGCCAGTCGTGCGCTATCTTGTCGCTATGTCTGATACTCTGATGATCAGTGTTTCTGGAATGCGGGGCATCGTGGGGAAGGATCTCACACCGGAGCTGGTTGCGCGGCATGCGGCAGCTCTTGGCGCGTGGGCCCGTGACCGCGGCGCCCCCCGCGTGGTCCTGGGTCGGGATGCCCGCACCAGCGGGCCGATGTTTGCCCGCGCAGCGATCGCCGGTCTTATGTCGGTCGGCTGCGACGTAATCGATGTCGGGATGGTCCCGACTCCGACCGTTCAGCTCGCCGTCGAGCACCATGGCGCTGGCGCTGGCCTGATTCTCACGGCCAGTCACAATCCCATTGAGTGGAACGCGCTCAAGTTCGTGGGCCCGGATGGGATCTTCCTCGATGGCGAGTCCGGTGGAATCGTCCGGCGTCTCGCGGCGGACGGTCCGAGCCGAGCCGGTTGGGACACTGTCGGTGGGGTATCGGAGGATGCCGGCGCCATTGCCCGGCATCTCGATTTGGTAATGGCGCTTCCAATGATCAACGTCGCCGCCATTCGCTCCCGCCAATTTCACGTCGCGCTGGACTGCGTTCGGGGTGCCGGTGGGACCACCATGCCGGCGCTCCTCGAGCGGCTGGGTTGTCGCGTCAGCGCCATCAACCTGGAGACTGATGGACGCTTTCCCCGCGCACCGGAGCCCGTGCCGGAAAACCTGGGAGACCTGAGCGATCTCGTTCGATCAAGTGGCGCTGATATTGGTTTTGCGGTGGATCCCGATGTCGACCGGCTGGCGGTGGTGGATGAAAAAGGGCAGCCGATCGGTGAGGATTACACCCTTGCGTTTGCGGTGAGGGCGGTGCTGGGTGAGAATGTGGCGAACGCTCGTCACGACACGGCAACGGTCGTCGCCAACCTTTCCACCAGCCTGGTGGTGGAGGATGCCGCCCGGGAGATGGGCGGAACCTTCCTCCGCGCGCCGGTCGGTGAAGCCAACGTGGCTCGCACCATCGTCGAATCCAGGGCACTCATCGGGGGGGAGGGCAACGGCGGCGTCATCCTCCCTTCGCTCCATGTCGGCCGCGATGCTCCGGTCGGGGTGGCGCTGATTTTGCATCTCCTCGCGAAGACCCGCCAGGCGGTTTCGGCGCTCGTTGCCGCGGCGCCCCGCTATCAAATAGTCAAAGCTAAAGGCCCGCGCGGGAAAGACTTACAACCGATCTACCAGGCACTGCGCAAGCAGTTTCCTGAGGCCATCGCAGACGAGCGCGACGGTTTGCGTCTGGCATGGCGGGACCGGTGGGTGCACCTTCGCCCGTCGGGCACCGAACCGATTATCCGGTTCATTGCTGAAGCCCCAACTCGACAGGACGCCGATACCCTCGTTTCGGCCTGTCAGCAACTTCTAGCCTAGGATCGTGATCGATGTGCGGGATTGTCGGCTACGTAGGACCTCGGCAGGCCGCTGGACTTCTGATCGATGGACTCCGGCGGATGGAGTATCGCGGGTACGATTCGGCCGGGCTCGCCATTGTGAATGGTGGCCTCAGCATCGTGAAAGCGGCTGGTAAGCTCTCGGTTCTCGAAAAGCAGTTGAACGGTCATAATCCCGCAGGAACCCTGGGCATTGGTCATACCCGCTGGGCGACGCACGGTGCCCCGAATACGATCAATGCCCATCCCCATACCGACCAGTCGGGCCGCATTGCGCTGATTCACAACGGTATCATTGAGAACTCCCGTGCCATCCGCACCGCCCTTGAAAAGCGGGGCCACACTTTTACGTCCGAAACCGACACGGAAGTCCTGGCTCACCTGATCGGCGAATTCTACGATGGCAATCTCGAAGAGGCCGTGGCCGCTTCCCTGCGCGACGTTGATGGCGCCTATGGCATCGCGGTCATTTCGGCCGACGAGCCCGATGTGCTGGTCGCCGCCAGGAACGGATCTCCGCTTCTCGTAGGAGTGGGAGAGGACGAATACTTCGTTGCCTCGGATGCATCAGCCGTGCTGGAGCACACCCGCTCGGTGGTCTACCTCGACGATGGTGAAATGGCCGTCCTCACCCGGGATGGTTACCACGTGCGGGACCTGAGTGCCACCCGGATCGAGAAACCGGTCAACCAGATCGAGTGGGACCTGGCCACGATTGAGCGGGGTGGCTTTGCCCACTTCATGCTCAAGGAAATCTGTGAGCAGCCGGAAAGCGTCCAGAACACGCTTCGCGGTCACCTCCTGGAAGACGAAGGAACCGCGCGGGTTACCGGTCTCAATCTTTCGGATGAAGACATCAAGAAGATCGACCGCATAATCATTACCGCGTGCGGCACCTCCTGGCACTCGGCCCTCATCGGCGAGTACATGATGGAGGAGCTGGCCAGGATACCGGTCGAGGTGGAATACGCGTCCGAGTTCCGCTACCGCAATCCGGTCGTCGACGATCGCACGCTGGTCATCGGCATTTCGCAATCCGGGGAAACTGCCGACACCCTGGCCGCTATTCGTGAAGCCAAGCGGCGGGGTGCTCGCACCGTCGGTGTCGTGAACGTGGTCGGCTCGACGATCGCGCGCGAAGTGGACGGCGGTATCTACCTCCATGCCGGTCCCGAAGTCGGCGTGGCCAGTACCAAGGCATTTACCAGCCAGGTCGCCGCGCTGGCGTTGATCACGCTTCGGTTTGCCCGCCTGCGTCACCTGAGTATCCTCCAGGGACGCCAGTTTATCGAAAGCCTCCAGGCACTTCCCGGACTTATCCGGCAGACCCTCGAGCGCTCCGCGGAGGTGGAAGCCCTCGCCGAGCGGTACTGGAAAGCCAATAACGTGCTCTACCTCGGCCGGGGCGTGAACTTCCCGGTGGCGCTCGAGGGCGCGCTCAAGCTCAAGGAAATTTCCTACATTCACGCCGAGGGATATCCCGCGGCCGAGATGAAGCATGGCCCGATTGCCCTGATCGACGAGAACATGCCGGTGGTGTTCATCGCGCCCAAGGATGCGGTACACAGCAAGATCGTCTCGAATATCGAAGAGGTAAAAGCCCGGGGTGGACAGGTGATCGCCATCATCAACGAAGGCGACTCGGAGATCGAGAGGCTGGCCGAGACGACGTTCACGATCCCGGTCACGACAGACTTGCTCACGCCGATTCTGACGATCATTCCGCTGCAGCTCTTCTCCTACTATGTGGCGGTTCTTCGCGGCTGCAACGTCGATCAGCCACGCAACCTGGCCAAGTCGGTCACCGTAGAGTAGCCGCTCCTCGAGTCAGCGGGATGGGGGTAACAGAGAAGCACAAGAAAATTCTCCTTGTGCTTCTTTTTTCTGTGCATACTGGCAATAGAAGACGCTATGTGCCGACGCCTTCCACAGGTAAACGAATAGTCTCGCCGATGCGGGTGCCGACTACTGTATCCGACTGGTTGCCGGCCGCGGCGATGAGCCTTCGCAACGGTTCTTCCAGGGGTTCCCGGCTCAGGCGGAATGTCGAGTGGTGCACCGGCAGGACAAATCTCGCCTGCATGTCCCGGCTCATGGCCCAGGCTTCCTCGGGACTCGCGTGGTTCGCGATCCAAGGATCGTACGCTCCGATGGGAAGAATCGCGAGGTCGACTGGCCCGCCCCGCGCTATCGCCGTGTAGGCGTTGGTGTAGGCCGTGTCTCCCGCAAAGAGGATCCGACGGCCCTCTTTCTCCAGGAGAAATCCACCGAAGCCGCGCTGGCGATCGGTTATCGTTCGAGCGCCCCAATGACGAGCGCCGATACCCTCAATAGAGACCCCGGCCTGCTCCAGATGCTCGCCCCAGCCAACCTCGGTCACCTGGTCAAAACGTTTCAGGAGATCCCCCACTCCCCGGTGGGTGACGACCGGTGTCTGTCGAGGCAACTGCCCCAGGGTCGCAAGATCCAGATGATCCATATGGGCATGCGAGATCAGGATCAGGTCCAGCGATGGAATGTCGCGAACGGTCAATCCCGGGCGGGTGATGCGTCGAGGCCCTATGGTGATCCCAGCGAAACGCACGCCGATTCGACGGGCGAGCGCCGGGTCAGTGATCAGCCAGGTCCCCAGGAAATTGATCAGCACAGTTGCGTGACCCAGCCAGGCCGCGGTAACCTCCGAGTCCTGCCAGGTCGAGGGGTCCGGCCTGTGGATTACTATTGGCGGCCGGTCGTTGCGGCCTTGCCGACGCTGATGCATGGCCTCGCGGGCAAATCGACGGGCGAAGCGGATGTAGTCGTGAATGGGAATGCGGCTGTGGAGTTGTAATTCTCTGGTCATGTTCGAAATCTAACCTGCCCGATCAGGTCAATTCGACCACGCTGCCTGTTTGCCGTCGTCCTGCATCCCGGGCAACGTGACGAGGAACACCGGGTGATGCAGCGCACCGCGTGACCACTGGGAAGAAGCTTATTCCAATGACCGGTTTTCGATGGCCTCAAGCATACTGCGCCGGTCTTACCACAACGAGGAGCTCATTCTGTGTTCCGTTTAACCCGTCCCAACGGCTTGAGCATGAAGGTGCTGTGGTTTGCCGCGTTCGTCTCCATCGGCGGAGCCTCTTCGCTGCGGGCCCAGGTGGATACCACCAAGAAGCCCACCGCCAGGGACTCAGCGATCGTCGATACGCTGCAGGCGCAGGCCCAACGCAGAGTGTTGAGAGACGCGCACCAGGTTACGCTCACCCAGGCGCTTTTTGCGGTCGGCGGAGTTGCGCTGGCGACCGCACTGGACGAACCGCTTCAACGGGCCGCGCAGAAGCATCGCCGGGCGCATCGGGGTGGAACACTCACCGACCTCGCCAACGGATTTCGGCAGCAGGGCGAACCGATTTATTACGCGGGGATCAGCCTGGGCGTACTGGCGACCGGATACATTGCCGGCAGCGCTCCCATTCGACGGGCCGGTCGGCGCCTCGTGGTTTCCGTGGCGGTCTCGGCATTGGCAGAACAGAGTCTCAAGATTTTACTGGGACGCTCGCGGCCGAATGAAGGAGTCGGGGCGTTCACGTTTCACCCGTTTTCCAGCCGGAATGACTCGACGGGACTCACGGCCCGAGGATCATTCCCCTCCGGTCACGTCACCGCGGCCTTTGCTGTCGCGACATCGCTGGCCGACGATATCAATAACACGCCGGTCCAGATTGGTTTGTACGCCCTGGCATCGGGAACCGCTTTCTCCCGGGTCTACGATAATCGTCACTGGTTCAGTGATACGGTTTTCGGGGCAATTCTCGGTATTACCACAGCGAAGCTGGTGAGCGGCCATTGGCGGATCTTCAACCTCAAGCCACCGGGCTGGCTGGTGACTCCGACCGGGGCGCCCGCGCTTTCGTGGAATGTGCCGTTCAGCACTTCTCCGCAGGTACCTCACCTCTCCGAGGCGGACCAGGCTGTCACGCACTGAAGATTGAAGGGTTGAACGTACCGGGTGACGCGAGGATTCCTTCGCGTCACCCTTACGTTGCGAGTGCCCGGCTTCACCGGATTAGATTGTGCCACCCAGTCTCCCGGAGCCACTGGTGCGAGTCATTCTCCAACGAGTCTCACGGGCGTCGGTCACCATCGATGGTGTCATCGTGGGCGCGATTGATCGAGGATTCTGCCTGCTGGTGGGGTTTACCCACGAGGATACCAGTGAGCGCGTGAACTGGATGGCCGAAAAAATCGCCGGGCTCAGGCTGTTCGCCGATGATGCCGGCAAGATGAACCTGGGCCTGGAGGAGGTCGGTGGGGCCATCCTGGTCGTCTCCCAGTTCACACTCTACGGCGATGCAGAACGAGGTCGTCGGCCATCATTTATCGGGGCCGCTCGACCTGAAGTTGCTGTGCCCCTCTACGAGCAATTTCTTGCCACCCTGCGCGCCCGGGGAATCCGGGTCGAATCGGGCCAGTTCGGAGCCATGATGCAGGTGGCCATTCACAATGATGGCCCAGTGACGCTGATCCTGGAGCGAGGCGAGTGACGATACCAATTATTCTCGCTTCCGCCTCGCCCCGACGGCGGCAGCTGCTCGAGATGCTGGGAATCGCGGTCGTTGTCCGGCCGTCAAAAATTCCCGAGATCCTGGCGCCTGGTGAATCGCCGGCTGGCTATTCGGCCAGGCTGGCCCGGGCCAAGGCGAGTGCCGTCACCGGCGACCTCGTGCTTGCCGCTGATACCATTGTCGTGCTGCAGGGGGAAGTCCTGGAAAAACCGGATGACCGGGCCCACGCGCTGACGATCCTGCGAAAGCTCCAGGGACAGACGCACCAGGTTGTCACCTCGGTCGCGCTCAAATACCACGAACGCATCGACATCCTCACCGATACCACGGACGTCACCTTTCGGTCGGCCAGCGACGAAACCCTGGCCGCTTACATCGAGACGGGCGAGCCGATGGACAAGGCAGGGGCGTACGGGATACAGGGATTTGGCGCCGCATTGGTAGAACGGGTCGAAGGAGACTTCTTCGGCGTGATGGGCCTGCCGGTGCGGTTGGTTCTCGACCTGCTGACCCAGGCCGGTATCCGGTATGTCTTCGGCGAGGGGCTCACGCCAGCGCGCCCGGGGCCAGCGTGAGACCGCCGGGCCTGGCAGTCACCTCCGGCTGCGAAGTCCCACCGAGAAATGGCCCTGGATGATTTCCCATTTCCCCTGGCTCTGTCGGTAAATCATGAGCACCCGAACGGGAGCAGTCCCGCTCTCCGGCCCGGCATAAATCGGGACGTCGAGATTTGCGGCTACCCATCCTGCCGTCCCGGATGGCGTCAGCACTGCCCGTAATCCGGTCCCGGCTTCCCGGGCGTTTCCCGGTCGTCCCAGCCATTCAACCAGGGTGTTCCGTGCCGCCTCCCTGCCGGCGACAATTCCACCCGCCGGCATGATGAGGACCACGTTGTCGGCGAGCGGTGCTTTCGATATGTCGGCAAGGTCATGGCGGAATTGATCGTCCAGTGCCGTGGAGGAAACGGCGGGTTCCATGCGACCCGCCTCAGGGATCTGGTGATTCACCAGCGCCATGAAGAGCGTATCCTGGCTGATGGGTCGTGAGTAGTGCGTCGCCAAAATCTCCCAGCGCGCACTGTCACGGATCATGAGGATGGATGAGCGGAGGTGAACCGGGTAGGACTTGTTCTGGTATGTGCTGACATAGTTGAGCTCGTAAGTGCTTGCCGCGGTACGACCATCGTCACTGATCCAGATCGCATGTGCGGCCGGCGTGATGGCAATGTGAACACCCACGGCCAGGGCGGGACCGAATTCCGCGGCCATCCTGGCATGAACCTGCGACTTGCCCACCACGGGCGACGCCGGCTCAGCGGTGCTCAGGTACACGCTGTCGGCCATGACCTGGGTCCAGTAATCGACGTCACCCCTGGCGAACGCGGCATAGTGTTGAGCCAGGAATATTTCCACCGATTGCCGGGCCGCCACCGTGTCAACGGCGGTAGCTCCGGCGCTCCGCCGTGGCTTGCAGCCGGACGTGAGCAGCATGGCAAGCATGAGAGTTGTGATCAGGTCCCGGGGGGCCATTCGATACTCCAGCAGTGGTTAGGGACATTCATGCGAGCAGTAAAAATCGGTCGCCCAATCTAACAGAGGGGTTGAGCGGGAGGCGGAGTCGCTGCAGTTTTGGGTCAGCCGGGCGGACCCTTACCCAACATCCAGGACCCGGAGTGCGTAGACAGGGGCACCTCAGTTCTTTCCCTTTTGCTGGAGCACACCATGAAGCTGCGTACCGCGCTGATTCCACTGGTTTTAACGCTGATTTCCCTCTCGTCCGCCCAGGCCCAGGGTGCCGGGCAGAGCGGCAATGAGGATCGGCGAATGCAGGCGATGTTCAAGGACATTACCCTGGCCGCGACACAGAAGACCCAGATTGATTCGATCATGACAAAGTTCCGGGCCGAAATGGGGCCCATGACTCCGGGCGCGCAGCCCGATTCCGCCGCGATGGCGCACCGCCGCGACGTCATGCAGCAGCGCACCGCCGCCCTTCGACTCGTGTTGACCAAGGATCAGCAGGTCACCTTCGACAAGAACATCGAGGAGATGCGGGCTGCTCGGCGACCCCCCGGCTCACGGTAGTCAAATTCGGGGGCGACTCGAACCGGTAACTGAAGTAAGAGAAAGCAGCTGAAGCAGAACGTGGCTGAAGACGCAGAAAGTACCTGCTACCAGATTGCGCTCTGCGACATAGTCAGATCGCTGGTCCCGCGAAGAGCCGGACCAGCGATTTTTGTTGCGTCAGAATGCGGCGGATGCTGTCCTGTCAGACCCGCACTCGGTAGACCGGGACCGGCTGGTTCCGGTTCTTGACCGAGAGCGGCTCCATGGTCTCTACCGTTGGCTTTTCTTTGATCTGGTCGTAGAACCGCTGACTCACCAGGATCTCGCCCTTGTCCGCCCGGCTGCAAAGGCGGGACGCGACGTTGACCGAGTCGCCGATCACGGTGTATTCCAGCCGGCGATGGCTGCCGATATTTCCGGCAAAGACTTCCCCGTGATTGATTCCAATTCCGATGGCAATCTCCGGGCGGCCCTCCGCCTGCCACTTGACGTTGAGCGCCTTGAGCGCGCGCTGCATATCCATGGCCGCCCGGATGGCCCGGTCGGGGTCATCTTCGTGGGCAATCGGCGCGCCCCAGAGCGCCATGATCGCATCACCAATGAATTTGTCGAGCGTTCCGCCGTGCTCGAAGATGATATCCACCATTTCGGTGAAGTAATCGGTCAGCAACTGGGCGATGTCATCCGGATTCATATGCTCGGAGAGCCGGGTGAAGCCCCGGATATCGCTGAACAGCACCGTGATCGGACGCTTTTCACCACCCAGCTTGACGGCATCCTGCGACATCGCGATCTCGGCAGCGACGTTGGGTGCGAAGTAGCGCTCGAAGTTGGAGCGGACCATCGCCTCCCGCTGAATCTGGTCGGCGTATCGGCTGTTCTTGATGCTCACCGCCGCCAGCCCGCCGAAGGCGATGAGGAACTGCAGGTCCTCCTGGCTGAAAGAATCGATGGCGGTGAGACTATCGACGTAGAGAATGCCGAGGACCTCTTCCTGCGAGGCCATGAGGGGTGTGCACATGGCGGAACGGACGCTCTGGAGCATGATGGACTGCCCCTTGAAGCGGGTATCCGCGGCCGCGTTCTCCGAAATCAGCCCGACCCGTTCCTCGACCACCTTGTGGGCGATGGAGCGCGGGACATGGGAAAAGGTCGTGTCGCCAAGCCGGCTCTTCGAAATCTTAGGGTAGAGTTCCGAGGTCTTCTGGTCCATCAGGAGGATAGAAACCCGGTCGACGTTCATCACCTCGAAGGTCATGTTGACGACCGTGCTGAGCACCCGGTCCAGGTCGAACTCGCCGGAGAGTGTCTGGGAGATGTCGAGGAGGAGGGAGAGCTTTTTGGCCTGCCGCTCTTGGTCCGTGGTCCCCTTGACCCGAAGCTGGCCAACCCCAGATGCGCTTCCGTCGATGTTCGTGAGGTTGGCGAGATCCGATTTGCCGCTGCCGCTC
This sequence comes from Gemmatimonadota bacterium, assembly GCA_039931815.1. Taxonomy (GTDB): domain Bacteria; phylum Gemmatimonadota; class Gemmatimonadetes; order Gemmatimonadales; family GWC2-71-9; genus DASYPP01. The sequence goes on along the minus strand of JBDTRF010000004.1, from coordinate 22,675 downwards.
ACCGCGATCTGCCGGACGATGGTCCCCCCCGGGACCTGGAACGGCGCGGGGGTAGGCTGGGGCCGGGCTATCTCCAGGGCTTTGAGCTGAAAAACTACCTTCCCGAACGTGACCGAATCGTTGGGCTTGAGCAGGGACTCGGTGATCCGGGCGCCATTGATAAAAGTTCCGTTCGAACTTTCCAGGTCCTTGACCGAGACGCCGTCTCCGGTGGTCTTAAGCTCGGCATGGCGCCGGGAGATCGTGGGGTCGATGACCGCCAGGTCGCTGGTCACGGCTCGCCCCACCACGACCGTACGGTCCGTGGGCAGGTCGTAGGTTTGGTCGCCAGCGATATTTACGAGTTTGTATGAGGGCATAACGTGGACGGAATATATCAAAGGTTGGCCGGGAGCGGGAAGCGAGGGGGCAGGGAAGGTGGAAAAGGAGGAACTAGCCAGTTTGCCCGCTGAATCCCCGATCTCAAACGAAACCTGGGGCATTCACCCGAGAAGAGTGTCTGGTCGCTCGCTCGCATGAAGTCCCTGACCGACCAAGCCCGTTTCAGCATGGCGCGATGTCCAATTTCTGGCCTGTTCCTGTCGCCCGTTCTTATTGGCTGGCCATCGCCAACGCCTTCAAGACCGCCCGACCTTTCGATTCAGTTTCCCGATACTCGGATTGGGGATCGGAGTCAGCCACAATCCCCGCCCCCGCCTGCACCCACGCCCGCCCACCCCGCATGACGCAGCACCGAATGGCGATGGCGGTATCGAGGGTTCTGCCGCCCCAGCCGATATACCCGACCGCGCCGGCGTAGGGTCCACGCCGAGTCGGCTCGAGTTCATCAATGATCTCCATGGCTCGAACCTTAGGGGCGCCGGAAACCGTGCCCGCCGGGAAGCAGGCGGACAGTGCTGAAATTGCGTCATGTTCAGGCTTGAGCGTCCCGCGGACTTCGCTTACCAGGTGCATCACGTGACTGTATTTCTCGACCGACATCAGCTCGGTTACGCGGACCGAACCAAATGTCGCCACCCGTCCCACGTCGTTCCGTCCCAGGTCCACCAGCATGAGGTGTTCGGCCTGTTCCTTGGGATCGGCGCGTAACTCCGCTTCCAGTCGGGCGTCCTCGGCGGGTGTGCTCCCGCGCGGTCGGGTACCAGCGATCGGCCGGACCGTCAACTCGTCCGCTTCAACTCGAACCAGCACTTCGGGGGAGCTTCCCAACAAATGGATGTCGTCCAGCTGCAGGAAGAAGAGATAGGGCGCCGGATTGAGGGCCCGGAGGTGCCGGTACGTGCGCCACGGATCTGGCGCGGCGACCTCGATCCGTCGAGAGAGGACGGTCTGAAACGTGTCGCCAGCCCCGATGTATTCCTGGATCCGGGCGACATCGGCCATGTACTGCTCCCGGGAATAGAGACAAACGGGTTCGAGAGGGTTTTCGCCGGCGACGGGAAGCGGCGTCATGGTTCCGGGGGCGGAGAGCCGATTGACCCACTCTTCCATCCGCTGCTCTCCCCGGGCGATCAGGGCCCGGCGCTCCGCTCCCCCTCCATGCGGGGGGAGTTCAACGTTGTGAATGATCGTGGCGCGGTTGTACAGGTTGTCGAACACCAGGAGAGTCTCGGTGATCATCATGATCGCGTCCGGCAGGTCGCGATCGTCCGGAGGGGCATTGGGAAGATCCTCCAGGGTCCGGACGACGTCATACCCTATATAGCCGACCGCGCCGCCAACGAAACGGGGAAGCCCCGGCACCTCCACCGCGGGATACCGCCGCATGACCTCGGCCAGGTGAGTGAGCGGGCTTTCGTCGCCCGATTCCATTTCCCATCCGGCCTCCGGCGTCCAACGATCGCGGCTGCGTCCCCGATATCGATAGGCCAGTTTCGGCTCCGTACCGAGAAAGGTGTAGCGGGCCCAGCGCTCAGCGCCTTCGAGTGATTCCAGCAGGAACCCAAAAGAGCCTCGATGCAATTTCGCAAAGGCGGACACCGGTGTGTCGCCATCGAGAAGGAGCGTACGGGTCAGTGGTAGCAGCATGGGCCTGGAGGAAATGGCAGTGGAAGCAGCACGGGAGATTCCAAAGGGCTACATCATCGAGGAGCGGCGATGAGATAGACTCCTGGTCCTGGAATCACGGCCTCGAGGTTATCCGCCGCGGGGCGAGTGGAAGGGAGCAGCGTGTAAAGGCTGTCGGGCTGGCGTACCCCTATGGCCAGCGCCTGCTCGAACAGGGCGTCGTTACCGTACCGGGCAATGGCGGCAGCCGGGGCCGTGAAATGAACCGGATACTTGAACCGAAGTATGGTGCCGGCACTGAACGATGGCGTGCTGCTGATCGTGAGGCCGTAGACGCCCGGTTTAACATTCAGGGTGACCCGAACCGAGTCCAGGGTACTATCGGGGAACGCTTCCTTCGCGAAGATCAGTTCGGCAAACACGGTATTGTCGGGTGGGGCGTGGCGAAGCACAATGGTCCGCAGCGTCCCGGGCCGGAACGAAACCGTGGTATCCGAGGCGGGTGCGCCAGACACCTCCAGCACAAAGATCCGGTCAAGCGGGAGGGTCGCCGTCACCGTCTTCGGTGCTTCCGTGTTTGCGCCCTGGACGAAGGGCCGGCTGTGACAGCCCCCAAGCATGAGCATGCCGGTGAGAGCGGAAAGCGCGATTATCTTGCGACGACTACCGTCGCTCAAGGGGCCCGAAGTGCCTGATGTGAAGTTCAAGTGTTCTCGCTGGTCCATTGCTCAGGTTCTCGCGCTTGGGGCACTCGTTGGTGGCGCCCAGTTTCTTCCGCTCGCAGCGGCTGACGCGCAGGACTGGAATGATGCGCGGGTGATGCCGCTGGTCCAGCGCGGGATCGACCGTCGCCAGATGGCCCAGGCGGATTCGAGCCTCACCAGTTACCGGACCCGGGCTCATGGCTTTCTGTTTTTCCTCGCTCAGCTGGGCGAGGGACTGGCCGAACCGCCCCGACTGGTGAAGGCCGATGAACTCCAGGTGGAAGTGTATTGGCAGGCCCCGGACCGGAGCAAGCAGGTAATCCTGGGATGGCGCGACGGATCCTGGCTTCCCACCGACATCAACTACCATCGCGATCACCTGGGCATTGTCACCAACAACTTCGGCGACCGGATCCGGATCGGAGACGGAGACGAGGTGCGTGACGTCATCCATCCGCTCTCTCCAGCCGGCCTCACCTCCTACGACTTCGCGCTCCGGGACTCGATCACGCTTCACGCGGGAAACCGTGCCATCACGGTATACGAAATCGCGGTACGGCCACGGGACTTCAAACGCCCGCTCGTGGTCGGCACGCTGTATATCGATGTCGAGACGGCGGTCCTGGTACGCTTCCGTTTCAGCTTCACTCCGGCGGCGTACCTCGACAAGCAGCTCGAAGATATCAGCATTGTCCTGGAGAACTCTCTCTGGGAAGAGAAGTACTGGTTGCCCTATCGCCAGGAGGTCGAGTTGCGCCGGCGGACGACCTGGCTGGATTTCCCGGCTCGCGGCATTATCCGGGGCCGGTGGGAGATCGGCAACTATGAATTCAACGTCCCCCTCGATTCTGCCGCGCTCACCGGGCCCTCGATTGCCGGCCTGAGGTTGCCCCGCAATGACGACTCAACCGAGTTCAGCGGATCCCTGGATTCGGCCGTCGCGCAGGTTGCGGCCCCGATCAATGCGCAGGACATGGACGCGCTCCGGGTTGAGGTCGAACGCATTGCGGGGACCCGGGCTCTGGGAGGACTGGCCAACCGAAGGCTGGCCGCTCGATCGGTGAGTGACATCGTCAAAGTGAACCGGGTCCAGGGACTCACCTTCGGTTTTGGAGCGACCATCGGCTCGGCGACGAATCGAATTCAGGTGGAACCGTATGCGGCCTTCGGAACATCTGATGAGCGCCTGCTGGGCTCGCTCGCCGTTGCCGTGAACGCCGGCGCGACCCACCTTCGGGCCGAGGGGTATCGGCGAATCCGGGATTTCGGCGAGCTCCCCGTGATCACCCCGGTGTTCAATTCGATTACGTCGCAGGAGTTTGGAAAGGACTACGGTGACTACGTATTGCTGGAGGGCGCGTCACTTGCACTGCGGCACCGCCTGAGCGGCCGGACCACATTCGGTGGAGCAGTGTTTCGTGAACGTTCGAAATCGGTCGAGGTGGCCGCGAGTCCCGCAACCGGCAGCTACCGACCCAATCCACTGCTCGGCGCAGGCGATTACACCGGTATTCGGCTGCGCCTGGAACGAGCGAGCGGCGGCATCGCCGTCACGCACGATCTCCAGGGCGCGCTCTCCGTCGAAGCGGCCGATGGTCCTGCTGGATATTTCCGGGCGAATGCCGAGAGCCGGTGGCTGACGCACGTGGCCGGTCGGGAGGTGGTTTCACGAGCCTACCTGGGATGGGGCAGTGATCACCTTCCTGCGTATCGCAGCTTCGTCCTGGGGGGTCGGAATACTCTTCCAGGAGAACCGTTCCGGGCCTTTGGCGGCCGATCGATGGCGCTGGTCCAGACCGAATGGCGGTTTGAGGCTCCCTTCCCCGCGATACCTCTCGGCTCATTTGCCAGCACTGGTCATACGATAGTCGTGGCTCCGTTCCTTGCGGCTGGCTGGACCGAGCGGCCGGTCGGAGACACGCCGTGGAACGAGTCTGATGGCGTGAGGCCGGTCGCGGGCATCGCGCTTGAATGGTTCATGCGCCTGGTCCGCATCGAGGCGGGCATCGGACTCCGGAACGGGAAAGCGGGCGTGACATTCGAGATCCATCGAGATTGGTGGAGTATCCTTTAATGTCGATGCCAGGCTGACTGGACGAAGGAACGGGGAGCAGGCGCTGGGGGCCAGGACCAGGCAGTGGAGGCTTGGAGAAAACGGTCGAAGTGATGCCTGATGCGTCAGGCCACGGCGATGATTGATTTCGTTCAAACTATGGATCTGACTTGATTCGGTCAGTGGCCCCGAGTCACTCGTGGCCAGTCTCTCGTCTCAAGCACAGTGTCGGCCCCTAGCTGTTGTAGCTATTATCTGCCTATCTTTGAAGCACTTAGCAAGAAAACCTTCCTTTGGGAACGACCGGATCGAAGTAGTGTGACCGTTCACCCCATCCCGATGACTGCAGTCGAGGCTCAATGCAGTTTACCGACGAGTGGCTGGTACCCACTGTTGAAACGCTGGTGTCAGGCGCTGAGCTGGAGACTCTGCGTCGGGCCGAAGGCCCGCCGGCGTCTCTCTGGGAAGCACTCGTACAGAAGAAGTTGACGACGGACGATCGCATCATCGGCGCGGCGGCCGAGCGATTTCGCCTTCCGATCGCGGATCTCGGCACCCTCGAGTTCAAGGTCCGTGAATCGGTTCCGGAAACGCTGGCCCGTCGGTTCAATGTTCTGCCCCTTCGTATCACCGATTCCTACATGGATGTGGCGACGGCCAATCCGTTCGACATTGACGCCGAGAAGTTGCTGGCGTTTGCGACTGGCCGGGAAGTCCGGATGCAGCTGGCCTCCCCCGCCAAGATCCGGGAAAAGCTGGAAGAGGTCTACCGTCCCGAAAACGTCGTTTCCAAGCTCCTCGGCGGCATGAGTGAACACAATGTCGAACAGCTTGACGAAGAGCCGATGGAGGACCTGGCTTCGTCTGCCGAGGAAGCCAGCCAGCGTCCGATTATCCGACTGGTGGACCTGCTTCTGTCTGACGGAATCCTGAGCCGGGCAAGCGATATACATGTTGAGCCGGTTGAAGGCGGCGTCGTTGTTCGTTACCGGATCGATGGCGTTCTCCGCCAGGCGATGAAGATCCCGAGGACGGCGGGTCTGCCGCTGATCTCGCGGCTTAAGATCATGTCTTCGCTGGATATTGCCGACCGGCTCCGGCCGCAGGACGGCCGCGCGCGGGTCAGCGTGAATGGATCGCCAGTCGATCTCCGGGTGTCCACCTTACCCGCCACGCTGGGCGAAAAGGTGGTCATCCGGATCTTGAATGCGAAGGCGACCGTCCTGACGCTCGAGTCACTCGGGATGTATCCGGATGAACGAGCCGCCATCGAGAACCTGCTGGCCAACAAAGAGGGCATCGTGCTGGTCACCGGCCCGACCGGATCGGGCAAGACCACCACGCTGTACTCGGCGGTTCGCCTGGTGCAGAGCGAGGGTGTCAACATCGTGACGGTGGAAGATCCCGTCGAGTATCGCCTGGGGTCCAACATCGTGCAGGTGCAGGTCAACGAAAAAGCCGGCCTGACCTTCGCAGCAGCGCTGCGGTCGATCCTGCGACAGGACCCCGACGTGGTGCTCCTGGGCGAAATTCGAGATACCGAAACCGCGAGAATCGCCGTGCAGGCCTCTCTCACGGGCCACCTGGTGCTCTCCACTCTGCATACCAACGACGCGCCGAACGCAGTGACCCGGCTGGTCGACATGGGTCTCGAAGCCTACAAGCTCGCCTCGGCGCTCCGCGGAATCGTCGCGCAACGGCTGATGCGGAGGCTCTGTCTCACCTGCCGGGAACCCCACACCGGAGAGATCCCGGTGAAGCTGCGGCGCTTTGTGCCCGATGGAGTCGCGCTGTTTCGCTCCGTGGGCTGTTCCGAATGTTCAATGACCGGGTTCCGGGGTCGCTACAGCATTGTCGAAGTGCTGACCATGAGCCCAGAACTGGAGCGTCGGATTGGAGCGGGCCTCACGGCGGACAAGATCGCTGAAGCGGCGAAACTGAACGGAATGAAGTCGCTGTGGGAGAGCGGTCTTCGCCATGTGCTGGCCGGCGATTCCAGCCTGGACGAGTTGCTCCGCGTCACCGGTGCTCCGGTGGCCGATGTCCCCGTTGCCCCGCCGCCGCCCCCCAGGGCTACGCCCACCAGCGGACAGCCCTCCGCCCCCGTGGCGGTCGATCTTTCCACCGCCTTTGACCTGGTCGACGATACGACCCCACCAGTGGTGGAGGGCAAACGGCAGGCGACTGTGCTTCTCGTTGACGACGAGGATCAGTTACGGCGGGTCATGCGGGACCTGCTCGAACGTGACGGCTATGCCGTGGCGGAGGCGCGAGATGGAATCCAGGCGCTCGACGAAGTGGACCGGCACGCCCCCGACGTTATCGTTCTCGATCTCAATCTGCCCGGGCTGGACGGCTACAGCGTTCTCTCGCGGCTCCGGAGTCGGGAACACACCCGGCACATCCCGGTCATCGTGCTGACCGCCAAGGGCGATGAAGACAACGAAGTCCGGGTGTTCGAACTGGGCGCCGATGATTTCCTGACCAAGCCGTTCCGCGCCCGGGCACTCTCCGCCCGCCTCGAAGCCCTGTTGAGTCGCCGGCGATCCTGACGCCTGGCCTCACGCCCCATCCCCCGGCCAGCATCGTCTCATGACCAGCGTGCGTGTGTCGATTGTCGACGTCTATGTTCTCCGGGAAACCACGGCAGGCCTCCATGTCCTGGTCCTGCGGCGGGGAGAGAAGACCCGCTGCACCGGGGCGTGGGAGGCCGTGCATGGTCACATCGAGGGGGTGGAATCTCCCGTTGATGCGGCCCGCCGGGAGCTGCTGGAAGAGACCGGGATTATTCCCCGCAAGCTCTATAACCTGAGCCGGGTCGAGAGCTTCTATCAGCATCGGATCGACGAGGTCGCGCTGGTCCCGGTATTCGCGGCCTTTGCGACCGCAGACCAGGCTGTCCGGTTGAGTGCCGAGCATGACCGCTACGAGTGGTTGACGCCGGTCGAGGCCGCCGATCGATTTGCCTGGCCCCGGGAACGGCGGGCGCTGGCGGACATTGAGGTCCTCCTGTCCCTCGGAGGCGCGGGCGCGCTCGAAGATGTGCTCCGTATCAGTTAATCCGGCCCTGTGCCAGCGAGCCGGCGACGTACGTCAGGGAAAGCCATGAATCGAATCTGGATCATCGTGAGCCTGGCCCCGCTTTCAGGGCTCCCCGCCCCATCTGCGCCGCCCTGTCAGCGGCTGGAGCGAGCGGGGACACAGATACAGGGTGAAGTGAAAATCTGCCCCGGCCGCTACCGCCTGCCTGATCCCACAGAAAAAGGGGTCATCATCATCGCGGCAAGCCGGAGTCGGCTCGATCTCACCGGTGTCACCATCGAAAGCGGAGATTCAACATCCAGCCGCTTTGTCGGTATCGGGATTGTCAGCCGTGGTGTTGATCGCGTGGAGATCGTCGGCGGAACCGTTCGCGGGTATCGGTACGGCATCCGGCTGGAGGGGGGACGAGGCCACCTGGTGAGCGGAACCGATGTCTCGGGGTCGCGCAATCAGCATCTCCTGTCCACCCCCGATTCCTACAACGAGCAGGACTGGCTGGACATTTTTCATCCGGACACGTTCGATACCTACGGCAGCGGACTGCTTCTCAAGTGGACCGATGGAGCGACCATCATCGGTATTACGGCGCGGAACGGGCAAAACGGGATCGGTCTCTTCGGCGCCCGCGGGAGTTACCTGGCGGAGAACGATGTCTCGTCCAACACCGGCTGGGGGATTCATCTCTGGCAGGCGTCGCACAATACGATCGTCCGAAACGTGGCGAGCAACAATGTGCGCTGCGAATCCGCCAGCTACAGCCATGGTTGCGACTCCGCCGGGCTGCTGCTCCGGGAACGGAGCGACTCAAACTTCATCGCGGACAATGACCTGACTCATTCGGGTGATGGGTTTTTTCTGAGCGGCCATCGCCCCCTGGTCCAGCCGTCCATCGGAAACCTGGTCATCCGAAACAATGCGACCGGCGCGTATCACAACGCCTTTGAGTCCACCTTCAGCGCCTGGAACGTCTTTCTCGAGAACCGGGCCGACAGCTCGGCGTATGGATTCTGGCTCGGTTATTCGACCGGCAACACGGTGCGGGGAAACACCATGGTGGGAACCCGTATCGCGGGAATCGCGATCGAACATGGCAGCGACAACGAGATCGCGGCGAACGTAATTATCGGCGGTCGGATGGGGATCCGTCTCTTTGCGCCGCAGGCGGGGCAGGAGGCGAGCACCAACTATCGCGTTCATGACAACACTATCGCGCGAGTGACCGTGGGGATGTCGATGGAGAAAACCACGCATTCCAAGATCCGGGGAAACCTGTTCGACGCCGTCGGCGATGGATTGACGGTGGATGAGGCCGGGAGCGATGCGGAACTCTCGGGGAATATTTTTCTCCGGGCGGACCGCATGTTCATCCGGGCCCCCCATCTCGACGCGGGAGGGAACTTCTGGGGCACGGCGAATGAAACGGCCACAGGAAGCCGGGTGGAAGGCCAAGTCAACCTCAAGCCCTGGCGACCGGCCAGCGCGGCGGGCTATTGACCCGGTTGATCGTGCGGGAAAGCTGAAGGTGAATTCACCAACCGACAATCCATGAATCCGGGTTTACCCCTCCACGGTCGCCCGCTTGAGTATCTGTCCCGCCACGGCCTTCAACTCCCGCAGGTTAAAGGGCTTCGTTAACGTCGGGATCCCGTCCCGGCTGGGCATGGGCGTCGTATCCGTCGCGATGATGAGCCGCTCGCGGTACAGCGGCAGCACGCTGGTCAGCGCTCTGGAAAAGAGCAATCCCGGTTCGGCGACGGCGCGGGCCTCGGCGATCACGAGGTCATACTGGTGGCTGGCCGCCTGCTTGAGTCCCTGGGAACCCGTCCGAACCGTTTCGATCAAATGCCCATCAGTGGCGAAGAGTGCTGACACGACCCGGTGCACGGTGATGTCGTCGTCGACCAGGAGGATGGTTCGCTGGGCAGGATCAACCCGGGTGCCGTCAAAGACGGGTTGCAGATATATCGGCAGCAGGATGGTGAACTCGGCGCCGCCCATGGGTGACGGCGCATAGGAGAGCCGCCCGCCGTGGGACTCGACGATCCCGTAGCTGATGGAGAGTCCCAGGCCGGTTCCACGACCGGGTTCCTTGGTAGTGAAAAATGGGGTGAACAGGAGCGGCAGAAGATCATCGGGAATCCCCTGACCCGAATCCTGCACGCTCACCGCGACGCCGCCGTCGGTGATACCGGACGTGATCACGATGATGCGAGGGCGGTCCCCGTCGATTTCCCCGACGGCCTGGACCGCGTTGGTGATGAGGTTGAGGACGACCTGCTGCAGTTCGTAGGGATCGGCCAGGACCGCCGGAATGTTGGGATCCAGCCTCGACTCGAACTCGATGGTTCGGAGCTTCACATCGTACTGCACCAGCGCCGCGGTGCGGGTGACCACGTCGTTAACGTCGACCCGGATCTTCTCGTGTCCACCCTTCCGGGCGAAGGTGAGAAGGTCCCGCACGATCCGCCCGGCCCGCTCGGCCTGTTCATGGATGATGCGAAGATGTTCCTTCTCCTTGGCTCCCGGCCGGCAATGCTCCACCAGGAACTCCGCCAGGCCGGCGATCGAGGTCAGCGGGTTATTGAGCTCGTGGGCGACACCGGAAACCAGCTGCCCGACCGCCGCCAGCTTCTCGTTCTGAATCAGTTGGGACTCGAGCTTCCGTTGCTCGGTGACATCCTCGATCAGCATCACCACCGAGGTCCGGTCTCCGGTTTCCGCCAAAGGAGCGGCCGTGAGCCTGAGCACCCGGTCGATGCGTTCGGCCCGGGTGATCAGGGGTGACGTTCGCCCCCCCGTCCTGGCTTCCTCCACCAGGACGCGCGCCGATTCCGCCTGCCCGATCGCGGTGTCACTGAATGATTGACCGATCAGTGACGGAGTCGGAACACCCAGCAATTTTCCCAGCGCATGATTGGCCCGGCTCACCTTTCCATCCGCGCTCACCACCGCGATGCCTTCGGTCAACGCGTTGAAGGTGGTCTCCCACTCCTCCTTCCCCCGGCGGATAAGCTCGAAGAAGCTGCTGTTGGCCAGCACCACCGCCGCATGGGTCGCGACCGTGGAAAAGAGCTGGAAGTCTTCCGAAGTAAAGCTGCCATGCCGCCGGTCGGTGACCACCAGGGCGCCCATGGTGACACCGTGCGCCCGAAGCGGGATCGCCGCCGCGGACCGCACACTGATGCCTTCTACCTGCAGCGTTCCCGGGCCTTTGCTCTCGGCCGATTCCAGGCGTTCCCGGGCGATCGCCCGCATGATCAGCGTGTCGGCGTTGTCACTGATGGTCTGGTTACGGAGCGGGGCCAGGGAGCCCTCGGCCGAGACAATCTTGAGCGAATCGCCACCGTCGGCCAGCAGCGCCACGATCGCCCCATCGGCCTGAAGGAATCGACGCGCGTATCGGGCGACCTGGTCCACGATGTGATCGAGCTGGAGTGACTCGGAGAGGACGTAGCTCAATTCCTGGAGGGTAAAAAGCTCGTTCAGCCGGCGGTCGAGCTGCTGGGCCGTTTCATCGCGCTCCCGAATGGCGCGTTGCGCTTCCTCCTCCGCTCGAGCGACCCCCAACCCGAGGGCGACCAGCACCGTCAGAGTCAGAGATGCGACCATCGGTGCAAGCGGCGGCCGGGCCATCCAGGCGAAGAGCACGAGTACGGCGACAGATGACCGGGTGATCACCGCCATCCAGGCCGGACGGAACCACTGCAGGAACAACATCGAGAGCCCGTAGATGATCAACCCGATGCTGAGCCAGAGCCGTAACCCGCCAAAGGTCAGCGTCAGTGCTCCCGTGATCGCGAAGACCGCGTACGGCAGCGCCGTGAGCAGCGCGATCAGCCGGCGAAAGTCGTTCAGGTTTTCGTTCCTCCGACTCGTTCCGTCACGTATGCTTCCGGGGGTGCATTGGGCTTGACCCGGACCGACTTGGCCGGAATACCGACATAGACATGGTAGGGGCGCACGTCCTTGGTGGCCACCGCCATGGCGCCCACCATGCCATCCTGCCGGACCCGGACACCCGCAAGCACCGTCGCGTGATACGTAATGCGCACGTCGTCCTCGAGGACGGTGCGGGCGTTGGTCACGTCCTTCTGATCCACGATGCTATGCGTGTGACTGTAGATGTTGGCATAGTCCGAGATGCTGACCCGGTTACCCAGCGTAATACCGCCTCGGTCATCCAGCAGGACGTACCGGTGGACGACGACATCGTCCCCGATTTCCAGGTTGTAGCCGAAGGAAAATTCGACCGAGTGGAAACATTTGAAATTGGTGCCCACGCGCGCGAAGATGTGCGACGCGAGCATCCGCCGAAAGCGGATGCCGACGTGGACATTTTGCCCTCCCAGGGGTGATCGATCGAAACTCTGCCAGAGCCAGACCAGGGGTTTGACGCGGGCAAATCTCTCCTGGTCCACCTCGCCATAATATTCCGGCTCGAGGGTGACATTCCAGGGGTCGAGAGCCAGGAGCGCGGCTTTGGAGCTGTCCGGAACCGCGGGATCCTGGATCAGCTCGTCGTAGTCGCGATGGCCCGGGTAGTACAACTCGAAGAGTATGTCCCGTGCAATCCGATACCAGTTCGCACCCGGCGCGCTCAGCCGCTCCCCAAGCTGTCCCAGCCAGTCGTCATAGAACCGGTTCGCCTGTGCCGGCAGCTCTACCTGCCGTAACGGCAATTTGGCCATGCCCCCTCCAGGTTGTCTTGGGTTTACCCGCGGCAGATCAGATTCAACTGCAGAGAAACTTACTAACATTGGCGACCCTCGTCGCCTCCATGTATCCCCGGCTTGGATGGACCCCCGGGAACAATGGCAGGGGGCACTATGGCAGGTGAATCCAGGCAGTCCCGGGCATCAGATTGGAGCGCACAAGCAGATGGCCCTCACGTGAGGGCCATGGTCACGCTTACCCGGTCTTCCTTTCGACTCAATGCACGGTCGTGTCAGTGTCGGCGCGAACCCGGCTCATGATCCGCGAGCGTTCCCGCTGGAGGCGGTTGAGCTTGCCTTCCCAGTCGGCGCTGGCGGAACCGTAGGTGACGGTAAACGATTCGAAAACCGGGGTCTGGGTCTCGAACAGGTAGATGCCGCTGGCCTGTTGCCGCACCTCGAGCTGCTGGGAATTGAAATTGTCGGAATACGGCACCACGCCAACCGGACGATACAGCTGGTTCCGAATGACCAGCGAGAGATTCTGGGAGTCGAAGCGAGCGCCGGATCGCCGGCCGAAAAACGTGACGAAGAAGAGTCCCGGCGCGGTGATGCCGTTCCGGCGGGCCAGCGTGTCGATGGCCAGCGACCGCGATTCGATCAGGCCATGCAGCGAGGTGTAGGAATCCGGGGCCAGCAGGCGGGTCACCCGTTCATCCAGCGAGACCACCCGGATTTCCAGCTCATCGGTCTGAAGAGTGAGGGCGATGTCGCCCTGGCTCAGCGTCCCAAAGCCAGCCGGGGGTAGATCTCCATGCGCATTGGACGCCGAATCCTGGCCGCGTGCCGCGGACGCGGCGCCCAGCATGGCCGCCAGGGTGAGCAGTAGGCCTGCGGCCCGGTGTTTTCCGGCGAGAGCGGTGGCGTTCGGCATGGTCATCCCTGGTTGATTGCCGCGACAAGACCCTGAATACTGGACCCCAGATCAGCAAGACCCAAGCCCGTGGACGTGCTGGTCACCTGGACCTGGTCCTCCTCGAATCCGAAGGCTTCGGCGATCTCGCGCGCGCGGCTGACCTGGGCCGACCGCCCCAGCTTGTCCGCTTTGGTGAGGACAGCGAGGACGGGGTGAGATCGTTCAACCAGCGACTCAAAGAAGGTGACATCGTCGGGCGAGGGCTCCCGCCGGATATCCAGCAGCCAGATAATACCGGCGACGCCCGGCCGCCTGGTGATGTAGCCGCGCAGAATCGATTGAATCGCCGCCCGGGTCGATTTGTCCGCCTTGGCGTACCCGTAGCCGGGAAGGTCGACCAGGTAGAATCCGGGCAACCGGAACACGTTGAGTGCCCGGGTCTTTCCCGGCGTCCCGCTGACTCGGGCCAGGCCGGGACGACCAACCAGCGCGTTGATCAGACTCGACTTCCCGACGTTGGAACGCCCGACAAAGGCGACCTCGGGGAGTAGCGGGTCAAGGATGACATTCGGGTTGGGAAAGGTGCCGATGAATTCGATCGGAAGCTGCCGCAGTCCAACCAGTTCGGCCGAGGCTCCGGAAAGAGGAAACCCTCCTCGATTTCCGGGAGGGTTCGTCGTGGTCTCCTGTGAGGTACCCGCCCGGCTCTTGCTCATGCCTCTCGCTTGGCGCGCGGCCGCTCGGTGACGACCAGCGGGGGCTTCCCTTCGGTCACCGACTCCGCGGTGATCACGACTTCTCGGACGTCATCGCGGTTGGGAAGATCGAACATGATGTCGGTCATCAGCGTCTCAAGGATGGCGCGAAGCCCGCGAGCCCCGGTGCCGCGCTTGAGTGCCTTGTTGGCCACCGCGCGAAGTCCATCGCTGTCGAAGGTGAGGCCGACGTTCTCCATTTCGAAGAGCTTCTTGTATTGCTTGGTAAGCGCGTTCTTCGGCTCGACGAGGATCTTGACGAGGGATTCTTCATCCAGCGCTTCGAGCGGAACCATGACCGGCAGCCGACCCACCAGCTCAGGGATAAGACCGAAGCGGAGCAGATCGTCCGGCTCGACCTCGACGAAAGGATTCTTCTTGTTGACGTCGCCGCTGGCGCCCTTGGTGGCGCTGGAGTCCTTGGCGAAGCCGATCTGCTGACGGCCGGTTCGCGCCTGGATGATCTTCTCCAGGCCGTCAAAGGCGCCGCCGCAGATGAACAGGATATCCTTGGTGTTGATCTGAATGTATTCCTGTTGCGGGTGCTTCCGCCCGCCCTGGGGCGGAACCGATGCCACGGTGCCTTCGAGGATCTTGAGCAGCGCCTGCTGGACACCCTCGCCCGACACATCGCGGGTGATGCTCGGGTTCTCCGATTTGCGGGCGATCTTGTCGATCTCATCGATATACACGATGCCCCGTTCACATTCGGCGACGTTGAACTCACCGGCCTGGAGCAACCGGACGAGGATGTTTTCCACGTCCTCGCCGACATACCCGGCTTCGGTCAGCGTGGTGGCGTCGGCGATGGTGAACGGGACGTCGAGGATACGAGCCAGGGTTTGTGCCAGCAGGGTCTTCCCGGTGCCGGTCGGGCCGAGGAGCAGGATGTTCGACTTGTCGAGCTCGACATCGCCTTCGCGGCTGTTGGTCGCGTTGATCCGTTTGTAATGATTGTAGACGGCGACCGCGAGGGTGCGCTTGGCGCGTTCCTGGCCGATGACGTACTGGTCGAGCACATCCTTGATTTCGGATGGAGTCGGGACCTGGGTAATGGCATCAGCAACTTCGCGTTCTTCGTCTTCCGCCAGGATTTCATTGCAGAGGGTAATGCACTCGTTGCAAATGTAGACCGACGGGCCGGAGATAAATTTCCGGACCGAATCCTTCGACTTGCCGCAAAATGAGCAGCGCAGGTGCTTATCGTTGGACATGTTCGGTCATTACCTGAAAATGAGAGCCGGGAAGGACTGTAGAATACTGGATCGGCATATCTGAAGCGTCAAGCCCGACACGATTGGCCTTCGACTTGTTCGCGTGTAGGGCTATTCGCGGCGGCGGCCAGCCCGCATTACGCGGGCTTGGGCTCGACGACCTGGCTGACCTTGGCGATGACGCTGTCGATCAGGCCATAGGTCTTGGCCTCGTCCGCGCTCATGAAACGATCGCGGTCCATGTCCCGCTCGATGGTCTCCACCGGCTGTCCGGTGTGCAGGCTGTAGAGCGAGTTGATCTTGGCGCGCAGATAGAGAATTTCGCGCGCCTGGATCTCGATGTCGGATGCGGTACCCTGGGCGCCGCCCGACGGCTGGTGAATCATGATCCGCGCGTGGGGCAGGGCGCTTCGCTTACCTTTGCTGCCAGCCGCGAGAAGGAAGGAACCCATCGAGGCGGCCATTCCCATGCAGATCGTGTTGACCGGTGCGCGGAGAAACTGCATCGTGTCGTAGATCGCCATGCCGCTCGATACGACGCCACCCGGTGAGTTGATGTACAGGTAGATATCGCGATCGGGGTTATCGGCGTCCAGGAACAGCAGCTGGGCGATGATGATATTGGCGACATCGTCGTTGATGGGGGAGCCGAGAAAGACGATTCGATCCATCAGCAGGCGAGAAAAGATGTCGTACGTCCGCTCACCACGGCTGGAACGCTCGATGATGTAAGGCGGATACAGGTTACTCTGGGTCACGCGGTCACCTCGTCAACGGTGGACTGCTCCAACAGGAACTTGAAGGCTTTCTCTTCGGTGAGCGCGCGCTGAAGCTCGCTTAACCGGTTGGATTTCTGCAGCGACGCGTACAGCTGGCCGGCCGGCACCCCGCGCGCCGTTGCCATGGACGCCACCCGCTCGTCCAGGTCGGCCTCGGAAGCGGCGAGATTGTTTTTCTCAATGATCGCATCGATGACCAGCTCGCGACGAACCTGGGTTTCGGCGAGGGGTCGGAACTCACCGGCGAACTTGTCGGTCTGTTCGGCGGGGATTTCGTACGCCTGCGCATAGCCTTTGATCACCCGATCCACCAGCGATTCCGGCGCCGCGATGTCGTTGGCGGCCACCAGCTGTTCGATGAGCTGGTCCCGGACCCGGGCATCGGCCTCTCGCTCGGCATCGCGCTCGAGATCGGCCCGGAGCGCCGTGCGGAGGGCGTCGAGGTTCTCGAATTCACCGACCTCGCGGGCGAAATCATCGTCCAGCGCGGGCAGTTCCTGGGTCTTCACTTCGAGCAGGTGAATCCGGACCTTGCGAGTCTGTCCCCGCCGGGATTCATCGGCGTGGTCGTCGGGAAACTTGACATCGCCTTCCCGGGTTTCTCCGGGCAGCATGTCCATGATCATCTCCTCCAGGGCCGGAATCGTCTGGTTCTGGCCGAGAACCAGCGAATAGGGCTGCGCCGGGCCGGGCTCGTCATCGGCCCAGGTCGAGACTTCGACTCTCACCATCTGACCCGGCGCCGGCTTGGTGCCCTCGACCGGGAGCCAGCGCGCCTTCTGTTCCTGGAGCGAACGAAGGCGCTCAATCAGCTCTTCGTCGGTGACCGGAGGAACCGTGCGCTTGAGGCTGAAGCCACCGGTTCGTGCCAGCTGGAGCTGAGGTTTTACCTCGACATGCAGCTCAAACTCGATGGCGCCGGCGTCGTCGAACTTGAGGTTATGAATATGGGGCTGGGCGACGGGTTTGAGGCCATGGCTGGCCTGGGCTGTTTCCCAACTCTCCCGGATAACCTCTTCGAGGACGTTCTGCCGGATGGCTTCCTCAAACCGCTTGCGAATGACTGCCTCGGGCGCCTTCCCGGGTCGGAAACCCGGCAGCCGGGCCCGTTGAGCGTAGTATTTGACCGCGCGGGTTTCCGCCGCCCGAACCCGGTCCACCGGGACGGTCACCTGGAGGGACGCCGAGGCGGCATCCTCTTTGGTCTTCTGAATAGTTATGTCGCTCATTGGGTGCCAAATCTAGTCGGGGGCAGGGCGAGGGAGAAGGATCGAGGAGTGGTGGGCGAAGCAGTCCGATGGGGCAAGGGGAAACGCCTGGCCACCCTCCGCCTCCAACTGCTTTTCTGACCGTCGCTTGCGTTTTTGGGGCTTTGACGTTGTTTAGGGGCATGCCAACCGTCCTGGTGGTCGACGACGAGGCCTTTATTCGAAGCGCACTCCGCAAGATTCTGGAGCGCGGCGGTATGACTGTGATCGAGGCGGCGTCGGCCACCGAGGCGCTGGGTTTGCTTGCCGCGACCGTTGGACCTGACGCGGTGGTGAGCGATGTCCTGATGCCGGGTATGGGCGGCCTCGCATTTTATGACGAGATGATCAAGCAATCGCCGGGGCTCAATGGACGAGTCGTGTTTCTCACCGGGGCCGCGCGGGATCCGGCCATTCATGGCCCGATCGAGCAGCGGGGGGTGCCCCTTATTTCCAAGATTGACGACCTGATGCTGGTGCTCGATGCGGTCAGACTGGCGACATTCAAGAAGTAACAGAAAGGAAGGCACGTAACCGAGAATAACTGCAAGAACCTGCCAGGAACCTGCCCATATTTAGAAGCAGGCATCTCCTACTCAATCTGGCCAGGCAAGGATCTTTCCCGACTCCCCATCATCGGATGAGCCTCTATCACTCAAATACCTGAGCAACATTCCCGGCGGACTGCCCACGTGCGGTATCTGCTTCCTGAATGGAATTCTCTCGGCTAGACCGGCTCACCTTCTCCCGTCACGACGCTCCGGAAGTGCACGGTGTTGTGGGTTCCGTCGCAGAATGGCTTCTGCCTGGACGCGCCGCAGCGGCAGAGCGCCACACTTCGTCGCCCTCGGAGGTCGATCACCCGGCCTTCCGGATCGACAATCTCGAAGTCTCCCTCGATGCGAAGTCCTCCGTGGTGATTCACGGTAATGCGGCAGGCGGCCATATGCGCGGTGTGAGGGTAGAAAGCCGTACGGTAAAGGACCGGACCATCAAAGGCGGAGGAATAATATATGGAAATCAGGCCGATCACCTTCGTGGCGTCCGGGGCCATCGGGTAGACCCTCTCTTGACAGATCTCCCCAAAATGTAAACGTTTACATGCGCTTCAGAGTCCCCTGCCGTTTCTCCTTGCAACGCCCTGAGAATTGTTCGGCCGCTCCACGTCTCGTGTCACCTCCGGTGGAAACGCATGGCGGCAAACGCAACAATCAAACATGTCGCCCGGGAAGCCGGAGTTTCTGTCGCCACAGTCTCGCGGGTCATGAACGAAAGCAGCCTGGTGACCGAGCATACCAGGGTGCAGGTGCTCGAGGTGGCGACGCGGTTGGGGTATGTGCCGCATGGTGGTGCCCGAAGCCTGATTACCAACCGGACCAGTACGATCGGCGTCCTCCTCCCCGATCTCTATGGCGAATTCTTTTCTGAAGTCATTCGGGGCATCGACCAGACGGCGCGACGGCACCACTACCACGTGCTGGTGTCGAGTTCCCATGCCGATCAGAAGGACATCGAAGCCGTGCTTCGCTCGATGCGCGGGCGGGTCGACGGCCTGATCCTCATGGTGCCGGAGATCCAGGTGCCACCCGCCGTGGCACTGTTGCCGGAGGATTTCCCCCTGGTCCTGGTCAACTGCTCGGACGAGTCGGGGCACCACGATGCGATTACCGTGGCCAACTACGACGGTGCCTACGCGATGACCATGCACCTGCTGGGCCTTCGCCACCGCCAGATAGCGATGATCACCGGCACCCCGCGAAACCTCGACGCCGCCGAGCGACTGCGCGGGTATCGCGCCGCCCTCAAGGATGCCGGGATCAGTCCGGACGGAGCCCTCGAGTTGAGTGGAGATTTCAGCGAGACCTCCGGGTTCCACGCGGCCGTCGAGCTGGCCCGGCGGCCGTTTCGTCCCTCGGCGGTATTCGCCGCCAACGATGCGATGGCGATCGGCGCCTTGAGTGCCTTTCGCGACGCGGGCCTCTCGGTCCCCAACGATGTTGCGGTGGTGGGGTTCGACGATATCCCGATGGCCCGTTTTGTTGAACCACCGTTGTCGTCAGTCCATGTCGATATCAGCGCCCTTGGTGAGTGCGCCACGCTCCGGCTGCTTCAGGCCATGCAGCAGCCGGAGGTCCACGAAGTTCGCCGCGAGATCATGCCGACCACGCTGGTGGTTCGCCGGTCCTGTGGCACGCAGTAAAAGCGCTGGTTTCCCAGGCTCCTCCTCGCTGGCGCTGTTTTGCCCATCAAACCCCGGAGGGATGTCGTATGATCAAGCATGGTTTTAGAAGGATCGCCGGGCTGGCGTCAGCCGGCCTCGCGATGTTGCTGTTTACCACGGCCGGTGCCCTGCACGCGCAGAACAGCACCGGCCGCGTGACCGGTGTGGTGGCCGATTCATCGGGAAATCCGGTGGATGCCGGCGACATCGTCGCGTTGAATCTCGCGAACGGCGTCTCGCGAACGGTTTCCACCAGGGAGACCGGCGGCTATGCACTGGCTGGTATGGTTCCCGGCGACTATGACATTACCGCCAGGAAGATCGGCATGGGGGCCCAGACTCAGCGGATCAAGGTCGGGATCGGCCAGAACCTGATCGTCAATTTCAGTCTCCGCTCTCAGACGGTGCAGCTCGAGGAGATCACGGTTGCCACCGCCGCTCCGGAAACCCGGACGTCGGAAGTGGCGACGAATGTCACGGAACAGCAGATCGAACGGCTGCCGACGCCAAGTCGCAATTTTCTCGACCTGGCCGCATTGGCGCCGGGTATCACCGTCTCAGAAGACCGGGTGAATGGCACCGGGTTCAGGACATTTTCCGGCGGCGGCCAGAGCCCCAGCTCAGCCAATGTCTTCGTGGACGGAACCAGTCTCAAGAATGATGTGACGGCGGGCGGGGTGTCCGGCCAGGACGCGAGTCGAGGCAATCCATTTCCGCGGAACGCCATCCAGGAATACCGGATTTTGAGCCAGAATTTCAAGGCCGAATATCAGAAAGCCTCAAGCGCGCTCATCACGGCCACGACAAAGTCAGGAGGCAATGTCTGGTCAGGAAATGCCTTCTTCAACTTTCAGAACCAGGGCCTCCTGGCGCTGGATACCTTTCAGCTGAAAGACAAGGCGGCGAATTCGACCTTCACCGAACCAGATTACGCTCGCTACATCGGTGGAGTGAGTCTCGGTGGCCCGATCATCAAGAACAAGCTTCACATCTTCGGTTCCTACGAAGGCAACTACCAAAATCGGAATAATCGGGTGGCGTTTGCGCCACCGACCGGATTTGCAGCGCTCGATACCGTCAACCTCTCTCAGTACAATGGCGAGTTTCTTTCGCCATTTCGCGAGACGTTGCTCTTCGGAAAGTTGTCCTACGCGGTCAGTCCCAAGTCCTCAGCCGAACTGAGCTTCACCAATCGGCACGAGACCGATGTTCGTGACTTCGGGCCCTGTTGCGGTGCCGGGTTCAATTCGTTTCAGGAGGCGGTGAATTTCAGGCAGAATACGACCCTGCTCCAGGGGCATTACAACATCTTCAGTGGGCCATGGCTCAATGAAGCCAAACTGGATTATTCCCGTTTCCGTCGGAATCCCAGTCCGAACCAATCAGGCCTGCCCCAGCGTCTCTTCCAGGTTCCCGGAGCCGACTATGTGATCGGTAGTAACCGGAGCACCCAGGACTTTATTCAGAAGCGTATTGGCTTGCGGGACGACCTGACCTATTCCGGTTTCCGTGCCGGCGGCCAGCACATCTTCAAAATTGGCGCCAGCGTCGACCTCGTGAAGTATGACATCCTGAAGGACAATGACGGGACACCCCGGTTCCTGTACAATGCCGCCTACAACTACCAGAGTCCGTTCGAGCTCAACTATGGAACCGGCGATCCGGCCCTCAACAAGAAGAACACCCAGATCGGGATGTATCTTCAGGATGACTGGAGTCCTACCGCGCGCCTGACGCTCAATCTCGGTATACGCTGGGATTTCGAGACCAACATGTTCAATACCGGTTATGTGACCCCACAGAATGTGGTCGACACGTTGACCCGGTATAACGACTCGCTCCCGACACCGCTCGATCTGAACCGGTACACCACTAACGGGAGTGATCGCAAACAGTTTTACGGCGCTTTCCAGCCAAGGCTCGGCTTCTCTTATGCTCTGGATCGAGAGAACAAGACCACCATCTTCGGCGGTTTCGGCATCTACTACGACCGGTCGCTGTTCGATATTTCGGTCGATGAAACCCTGAAGCTGACCCACCCGAGCTACACCATCCGGTTTGCGGCCCCGGGCGTTCCCGCTGGCCCTGGTGAGGTGGACTGGCAGGACTCGTATTTGACCGCTGACCGCGCAGTGCTGGATCAGCTCGTGGGTACGTTCGGAACACCCGAGGCGTGGTTAATTGACAACGAAGCCAAGGTCCCCAAGTCCCGTCAATTCAACCTTGGCGTGCGGAGACAGCTGGGCACGCTTGCGGTGTCGGTTACGTATGCCGGAGTGCGCAGTGTCGATCAGCTGACCATGAACTGGGCCAACTTCGGCCTCAATCCGAATGGAAGCTGCTGCACGAGCTTCAATACGGGGGCTCATGGATTCAGTAATTTTATTTACACCACGAGCGACGCCAAGACCTGGTACGATGCCTTGCTGGTGCAGATTGATCGGCCGTATCGTCGCTCCAGTGAGAACTTCGGATGGGGTGCTGGCCTTGCATTTACCTATGCCGTGCGCTCCCTCCAGGGACTCGATGGGTTCGGCGATCTCGGTTCGTCATTCCCCGGTGCCTTTCCCAACACCACCAATATTCCCAAGCACCCGGCCAACGACGAGCGTGCCCGAATCGTCGCCAACTGGATTACTGATGTGCCATATCTCTTCGGAATCCAATTCAGTGGTTTGATCACGCTGGGGAGTGGGAACAAGCAGGACATTGGCGGACCGATCCGCTTCAACCCGGTTGGTTATGTGCGCGGTGGATACTCGCCACCGGGGCAGAATTTTCTGATCTTTGGGAAGTGGGTCTATCGTGATGTGTCTATCCGGTTGCGCAAAGACCTACCCAGCTTCGGTCGAGGCAACCTCGGCATTACCGCCGATGTATTTAACGTCTTCAACTATAACAATTTCGGCTGTTTTGCCACGCCACCAAACCAGGCCAACGGCGATCCCGATCCGAACCTGGGAACCTCGACCTGCGTCGTCAGCGATGCACGTCGTCTGCAGATTGGGGCGGAGTACGATTTCTAGGACGTAGTTCTATCTTGCATGAACGGCGGCCGGCCTTCGGGCCGGTCGCCGGTCTTTTT
>JBDTRF010000003.1:0-41274 GCA_039931815.1 Gemmatimonadota bacterium | reverse complement strand
TTCCTGATGGGCTGCAAGATGTCCATGAGCCCGATCAAGAATCACATCGGTGTCGGTGAGGAATCCTACGTCGTCTTCGAGGCGGACGGTGAAGCCGGACAGGGCGACCTCTACGCGGGCTCGGCCAGCGGTGGCCCGGTGTACCGGATCACGTACAGTCGAGCCCATGAATCATCCCCGGCCCTTTCCCCCGATGGTGCCATGCTTGCCTTCATCCGCGGCGGAACGCGGGAAGACTCTGTCTCCTTCCGCGTGTGGATCATGAACCTGCTGAGTGGGGCGGAGCGGGAGCTGCCATCACTGGCGGACTCGGCGTTTCCTCGCCAGCTGGGCTGGGCCCCGGATGGGCGAACGCTCTTCATCCGGACCACGAGGGGAGATTTCTTCACCCCGGCGCCGCCTTCCAAGCCAGGCATCAAGCCGGTCGTTCTCGAATCATCGGCCGCTGCCGATTCCGCTCTGGAAGTCCGGCTTGGCGATGATCGACGGGCGAAAGTGACCACTTGTCCGGATGGAAGGGGATTGTGTGTCCCGGCAGATTCGGGAGGGTCTCAACCGCTCACGGCCGAGGGACGCGATGCTTTTCGGTGGGGCGACGATTCTGTCGGGTTCTGGATCGGCGACGTGGTGAGCGTGAGACCGCTCGGCGGCGGAGTTACCAGGGAGATTCGGTGGGCGGAGATGCCGGCTCACCCAAGGCAGGCCACGCAGTTTCCCGGCGTGCCGGAGCGTCAACCGTCAGAGTGAATCCGGCATCGGCGATCTGATCTACCAGTCGCCCCGTTCACGCCCCCGCACGTAGGCAAAGACTGCCGTAAAGAACATCCCGCCATAGCCAATCAGGAAACTCATTTCATAGAGCAGGCTGGCGTACTTGTAGGTCGCGACGTGGAAGCTCGCCATCATCAGGAAGCAGCCGATGGCCAGCCAGCCGCAGTAGATAAGGCCGATCCGGAACAGAAACCGTCGATGCGCGCGATAGCCTTCTTCAATCGCCTCCGCGCGTCGCGTCTCCATCGCGATCCGCTCGGGTCGCCCGACCGGGACGTGGATGGTCATGCGCCCTCATCCGGATATGCCAATGCCGAAACCCGAGAACGTCATTTCCCACGTGAAGAGTCTCGCCGCTTTTCGCCTGCTGATTTCCGCTAGTGCTTCGCGAACACAGACGTCTTTCCATCCCCGAAGGCTACCACGTCGTATGCCTCGGCATGAGCCCCTTCCATGCCCGGTGACCCGGTAACCATTCCGGGAACGGAAAGCCCGACAATTTTCGGGTGCTCCCGGAGCATTCGCTGAATATCCGCAGCGGGAACGTGGCCTTCAATCACGTATCCATTGACCACTGCCGTGTGACAGGAGCGTAACGTCGCCGGCACATGATTCTGATCCTTGACCGGGTCGACGTTGTCCATGTTCCGGGTGGTCACCTTGAACCCGCTGGCGGTGAGATGCTCAATCCATTTGGCGCAGCATCCACAGGTGGGACTCTTGTAGACGGTGATTTCGATAGGAGCTGCTGCCGTTGACGTTCCGTGGCTTTCGCTGACATAGGCGCTGGTCACGGCAACTATCGCGGCGAGTGCAGTCCAGCTGGTCCAGCGCTTGAAGGCTTTCATGGAGCGATTCTTTTCGTAGAGGGAAATCAGGTGGAGAAAGATGGATGCATGACCGGCCACAAGCAACTTTGAACCACCCCTTCGGTCTTCACAACCACGCCCATCGTCGTTCCGGTCAATTCACCTGCTCTGTCCGTATCTCTCTCCACCCTTGCGGTCCCAGGGTCAGGGTCGTGTTCATGGTCTTCGACTTCTCCTGGGTCCGTCCTTTCTTGCTGACCTGTTGAACCAGCCGGATGCGGGCATAGGCGGTCGCGTCGCGCCGAGTGACGGTGATGACCGTGTAGCTGACGTCAATCCCGTCCACATCTTTGTCTTCAAACAGGTTGCGCCACGTCCGTTCATCGCCCGACGAGAGATTGGGGAGGAGACGTCTTACCTCGCCAAGCTGGCGAGATGCGATGGCGCGGGTAAGCTCCCCATAGTAGTTCGCAACCGCGACCGAATCGGTCAGCGCCGGCTGACCCCCGCTGGCCGATGGTGTACCGGGAGAGGATCGCGTGGATGTTCCTGCCGGGACTGGGCCCGGCCCTCTGCCTGTGCCCGTTACCGGGGCGGCTGAGCGAATCGGTCGCTCGGATTTCTCCCACAGGCCAGCGGCCGTCGTCAGCAGGACCGCCGCCTCCGCCTTCCGTCCGAATCCTGCGAGTGAGTCCGCCCGCGCCATGACTGAGTCCCCCGCCCTGAGCTGCTCTGGCTGCGCGCCGGCAGTCACCGCACGCTGTCGCGAATACGTGGCTGCTCCCCGGGCAGCCAGCAACAGGCTGTCCACCGGATCTGGAACCGATGGCGCCAGTGGCGCAACGGCGACGGGCAGGGCCGGAGTAGGTTTCCGAAGCAGGACGACGAGTGCCACCGGAATGGCAATCGCGAGCGCCACCGCCAGCGGCTTGAGCATCCGCGTGATTCCACGGCCGATACTGAACAGTGACTTCTGAGCGATGCCGGATTCCTGGGCTCTGGATGCAGCCTGAAGAGCGACCCGGAGATCCTCCGCCGATTGCCACCGTCGTTCCCGATCCTTGCTGAGACATCGCATCACCGCGCGGGCCAGAGCAGGAGGAACCGATGGGCGCATGACGCGCACGTCGGTAGCGGGAGTAAGGACGTGCTGCCGAATCAGGTCTGCGCCGCTCGAACCGGCAAACGGAGGCTTCCCGGTCACCATGTGATAGGCGACGACACCGAACGAGTAGATATCCGATCGCTGGTCCATGTCGCGATCGCCGCTCCCCTGCTCGGGACTCATGTAGAGCGGCGTTCCGATCAGGACCCCGGTGCCGGTCAGGTTGGCATCGGACGTTCGGACCATCTTCGCGATGCCGAAGTCCATGAGGAGCACCCGGCGATCGGCACCCTCCAGCATGATATTGTCCGGCTTGATGTCCCGGTGAATCAGCCCGACCGCGTGGGCTGCGGCCAGGGCGCTCGCGGCATCCGTGAGGATGCGGCAGGTCTCTGCGATGGGAAGAGGGCCGTCCCGTTCCAGCAATTTCTGGAGTGTTTCACCACGGATCAGTGGCATGACGATGTACGCCAGCCCGTCCTTCTCACCTATAGCGTAAATGGGAACGATATTGGGATGGCGAAGCTGGGCGGCGGTCATGGCTTCCCGCTCGAACCGGTCCATAAATGTCCCGGAAAGCGCCAGCTCGAGCCGGAGGACCTTCACCGCCAGGTCTCGCTTGAGTCGCCGATCGAAAGCGGTGAAAACCAGGCCAAATCCGCCCCGACCCAACAGTTCCCTTACCTCAAACCCATCTCCCAGCGCCAGTTGGAGCCGTGCCCGGCTTTCAACCTCGGCATCGGGAAGCTCGGCAAACTCAATCCGCCCTTCGGTATCCACGGCGGCAGTGGGCGTGGCCAGGCCACACGAGGTGCAGTACAAGGCCTCGCCAGGCAAGGGAGTCTTGCAGGTCGGACATGCGCGTTCTTGGGGGATCACCCCTGTTTTATAGGGGGGAGAACACCCTTAAGCAAGGGGGTAGTCACGCGGTGAGTCCAAAAGAGGAAAATCCCCAAAAAACGACGCCGACTGGCGATGGCCGATTTGAATCGGCCGGAAGACTTCAAAGCCTGAAAAGCCAGCGTAGAACCAGGAAGGATGTACTCAGGGCAGCGACGAGCACGAGGAGGAGTCCCGATGCCAGGACGACGATAAAGCCCCGATCGCGCTGGCGGGCCAGGGTTCGATCGCCAAGGTGGCGCTCAAGAAGCGAGATATTCTTCGCGTTCCCCTTCCAGCCGGCATCGAAGATGTCTCCCAGTACGGGTATCGTTCCAAAGACGACTTCAATCAGCACGTTCCAGCACATTCGAAAGAGTGTATTGTTGCTGGCACCCAGGCGGGCCGCTTCGATGACGATATAGGCGGAAAAGACCCCCCCTGCGACATCCCCAATCCCCGGAATCAGGCCGATAATGGGGTCCAGGCCAATCCGTATCCTGGTACCGGGAATTGGAATGGAATTATCCAGCAACCAGGCGAGTTTCTGAATCCGTTGGAGTGACATTGTCACAACCTAACCGTTTGACCTGGTGGGTTTCTGGCCCGGCGACACGCATGGATTGAACAAAGTCGCTCCGGCCCCTCCTGCAGATTCATTGAGTTTCTTTCTATTACTTTTACCTGCTTTCTGTTAGTTTGCTAGATGCGAATCCATAACCTCTTGCTCTCGCTTGCTTTAATGGCCCCCGCCGGGGGAGTGTCGGCCCAGGTGGATACCACCCGCGCCGTCGGCGATTCTGCGGTCGAGCGATTGCTCGACCATACATTTCAGAGTCCCAGTCGAGAGTTCGTTCGGGTCCGGTTGGAAGCGGGAGTAACCTATCGTGCCTCGGTGACCGGGGACCGGGTTCATCTGGAGATCCACCCGATCCAGAGCGGTGTCAAGTCGGTGCGCCTGGATCAACTGGGCAAGAGCGCTGATCATCCTGCGGTGTACGAGATTCGGCCACACGCCAACGCCGAGTACGAAATCAGGGTACTGGCACCGGGAAACCAGGCGATACGCCTGACGATCGACCGAGAAGCGGCACGCCCCTGATTCGAGCAGCATTGCTGCTCGAGCAGTTCACGCAACACACCCTTTTCAAGGACTCTCATTTATGCGCCTCGCCTGGGGAGCGCTTCTCGTGCTCGGGTTGCCACTGGTTCCGCTGCACGGTCAGAACGAAACCGCGCTTCGCCGCGCCTTCGAGGGTCAGACGGTCGTTGTCAGGATCGATATGCCCGGAACGAGCCAGGGAGTAAATGTCTATCCCGGCGGAGACATGCCCGTGGATTTCCCCGACGTGGCACAGAAGCTCAAGAAGTATGGCACCGCGCTCAGGAATGGCGATGCTGTCATGGTCACCAAGATCAAAGTGAAGGCGGATCTCATCGAGTTTCAGCTGGGCGGGGGTGGGTACGGCACCTTTGGCGACGACATGGGCAATTCTTCTTCGTCTCCCACCCAGCAGGGGGAAACCAACCGGGAAAAGGCACTGCGTGATTCGATCAGCCGCTCGAGCAGCACCGGACAGAAGCGTCGGATGCAGCGCGACCTTGATGAACTCAAGTCGGCGAGGGAGCGGGAGAACTCCCGGGCTTCATCCGATGCAGCTCAAGCGGAAGAGGTGAGAGAGGCCAATTTGCGGGGAAGACGGGTGGAAGGCGGAAGCAGGTTCAATATCCGGTTTCGCGGGGGTGTTCCCCCCGAGATGCTTTCACCAGAGGGGCTACGCCAGTCACTGAGTCGGTACGTGGAATTCTCCGGCAACGCTCCGGCGGCGGTCGCCTCGGCAGCAGCGGGCGCGACGACTATTCGAAAAGGCATGACCCTCGACGAAGTCGAGCATCTCCTGGGTCCGGCCGGTACCGCGTCAGAGTCGGAGGATTGTTCTCTCAAGATCATGACCCGCACGTACGCCAAATCCGGCCAGCGTACGAGCGCCCGATTCGTCAACGGCGTCCTGGTAGACTATACAATTTCAGGTGAGTAATCTGCCAGGTAAACGGTGAAAGATTGCAGATGATCCGTGGAGGTAAAGAATGACCAGTGACAAGTGAGAGGGGCATGGCAGGCAATCACGATGAGAGCTTTGCTTCCCAGCGGCCCGTGGTCAACTGGTCACCTTTACCCTTACCTGTCACTTGTCCCTTGTCAGCAACCGCCGTTTACAGTGTCACCTGAAGTCCGGAGGTAAAGAGACGGTCGGTCTTCTTGAACCCGGGTTCCGGAAGCTTGTCGTAGCGGATCACATACGAGAGTTTGACCGCGAACCGCTTTGAGAGGGGGGCTACCAATGCCGTTTCGGTATTGATCCGCAGGTCCTCACTCGTCTCGAGGTTGGGCAAGACTTCGATGGTCTGCAGGAAGTACGCGGTTGGCTTGAAGTTGTGCTGAAACATCGCGGCCGTCCGCGCGGCCGTAAAGTCATCGTCCACACCCAGGGTTGAGCGCTGCTGGGTTATGGCGATTCCCCCTTCGAATTCGAGCTTATCGCGCTCACTGGCAATTGCTTTGAAGCCGAGTCCCGCCCCCTCTTCAAACCGCCGCTGAATGCCGGCGAACCGATTCCGATCAAAGGCTCCGGAGCCAAAAACCGCCAGGCGCGTGGATAACGCATAGTCCGCCCGAACCCCCGTCCGCCATAGACTGGTTGTCGTCTGCCCATCAGTCTCGCCATAGACCAGCGCAAAAAACTGGTTCAACGTCACCCTGGTCATCGTATACTTGATCTTTTCACCCGCGTTGAGGGTGGTGAGGTCGGTGTTGCCCGCCGTATTCACGAATCCAACCTCACCCGTCAATTCGACTGGACGAGGTGCAGGCTCCTGGGCGGAGCAGACTGGTACGATCAGGACAGCGAGGGCACAGAGGGTACGCAGCATGAGCCAGTTCCTCAGGGTTTTAGGGGTTCGACCACAACTCATCTCTCTCATAAACATGCGGAATGCCCGAAGCATCTCCGGTGACTCTCGAGTGCAGGTTGAATTCTGTTTCAAGGCCGGGGTTTATGCCAGCCTGCCTTCCGGGTCATCGGTCGAGAGAAAATCGCACTGTATTGCGATTGCCATGCTTAGAAGGCCAGGATCCCGGCAGGAGTGCGGGGATGGTCCTGGCCAAGGTATCACGACCGATTGGCTATGGTAACTCTAAGAAAGATATTGAGTTCCGTCTCAGGCTTGCCCCGTTCCCGGGAGCAATCGTCCCGTTCCGCAACGATTTGAAAGGTCCGGACCAACTTCTGACCCTGTGGCAGAGAACCAGGACGACCCCTCAAGCGTATTATATGATATAATTGCAGCCACT
Organism: Gemmatimonadota bacterium; assembly: GCA_039931815.1. GTDB lineage: Bacteria > Gemmatimonadota > Gemmatimonadetes > Gemmatimonadales > GWC2-71-9 > DASYPP01. The sequence goes on along the minus strand of JBDTRF010000003.1, from coordinate 34,358 downwards.
CGAATACCCCCGAAGGAGCTCAACTGTGTCGTTCAAACCACCGGCTTTGATCGGACTCTTTGCATTGGGAGGCCTGCTGTTTCTGGGCAACCGGGCGTTGGATCGCGGCCCGCGCCCAATTCCTGTTGTTACCGGGCCGACAGCGACAGCGGTGTTTGCCGGCGGCTGTTTCTGGTCCATTGAGAAACTGTTTGATGAGATGGATGGCGTCGTGTCCGCGACCTCAGGGTTTACCGGCGGGAATGTAAAGAACCCGAGCTACGAAGAAGTATCTTCTGGTAGAACCGGTCACATGGAGGCGGTCAAGGTGGTGTATGACCCGGCGAAAGTCACGTACGCCAGGTTGCTCGACGCCTTCTGGCACGACATCGATCCGACCTCGCCGAATGGACAGTTCTGCGATTTCGGTACTCAGTATCGCACCGCCATCTTTTACCAGGATGAGGCCCAGCATCAGGCGATCCTGGCCTCGAAGACAGCGATAGAGCAGTCCAAAGCGCTGGATCATCCCATCGCGACTCAGGTACTCCGGGAAACCCCGTTTTATCCCGCGGAGGCGTATCACCAGGACTACGCGCGCCGGAACCCGGTTGGGTATGGCTCCTATCGGATCGGATGTGGTCGCGATGCGAAGCTGGATGCTGTATGGGGGAAACTCGCGTACCATTCCACCAACTGACCTGACGAACACGGCCGCAAGAAAAAAAGGCAGACGAATATGAAACGATCTTTGCAGGCAGTCCCGTTGGTTCTCCTCACCCTTGCCGCTGTTGCGACCGCAGCGGGTGCGCAGACCATGGCGACGTCAGCAGGGTGGCACCCGGAGTCCTTTCACAAGCCATCACCTGATGTTCTCAAGCAGAAGCTCACGCCCGCTCAGTTTGCCGTCACCCAGCAGGACGTGACGGAAACTCCTTTTCAGAATGAATTCTGGGACAATCATCGAGCGGGCATCTATGTGGACGTGGTATCGGGAGAGCCGCTTTTCAGCTCGACCGATAAGTTCGATTCAGGCACGGGCTGGCCCAGCTTTACCCGGCCGCTCGAGGCGCGGAATCTGAAGACCAAAACGGATCGATCGCTGTTCATGGTAAGAAACGAGATCCGGTCCAGGCATGCGGACTCGCATCTCGGTCATCTCTTTGACGATGGCCCTGCGCCGACAGGCCTCCGTTACTGTATCAACTCGGCGGCCCTTCGCTTCATTCCGGCGGAACGACTCGATGCAGAGGGGTACGGACAGTTTGCATCGCTCTTCAAGAAGGCTGCGGCGAGCCACTAGAAACCCCGATAGGGTCTGATAGACAAACGCCATCGGTTCACCGATGGCGTTTTCTCGTTTCGAGTCTCGGCGTCACGCCTGCCTCTGTTCCATCTCCGCGGCCCAGTCTACCAGGTCACCCGCTGCGATGTCACCATCATCGAGCACTTCCCCGAACGCTCCCCCACGCCAGTCGGGAAACATGGCCGTTTGAAGGCCGGGAACGCTTTCCTCCATGAGGTTGCACGGCTTGGTCTCTCCCTGGATCCGAATTCGACATGCCCCGATTCTGATCACGCTGCCTCGTTTTCCTGCCAGCGAAATTCCGCTTACCATCAGGTTGGCCCGACGCACTGATGGCGCCGCGTCGGAATGAACCTCCTTCATCATCCGTTCCCAGATCTCACGCTCGATAAGGGTCACTTGTCTTCGGCGCCCCTGGTCCGCATTACCGACAATGCCCTTTCCGGCGACCAGGGTAGCAGAGACAACCGGATCCATTTTGCCGGCGTGAGACCGTTTGATCCAGATGGCTTCGAGTCGTCCCGACATCAGGTCCTTCCTGGATGAACCGGCTTCGAAGTCGTGTCGTCACAACCTCGGAACCCCGCGTAACCGGTGAAAGTTCTCAAGCATTGAGTTGCTGCTTGAAAAAACTCGAATGATCTAAAGAGTGAAGGGAGAATTGCCAGGTCCCACACGAAACAGCGATTTGCCGGGAAAGCCATTCCTGGAAATGCCGCGCTCGCGCGGGGCGGTTTCACGAAACCGTTTTCAGCGCGGGTCTTGATCAGGGACTTCAACAGCGCCACTCGGCCAGTGACCTTGAACGAACTCATCCAGGGCCGTAAACAATGCTTCCGGGCGATCGAGCCAGGTGCGATGTCCCGAGCGGGCAATGAGGAGGAGTCTCGCGTCCTGTGCCTTGCTGGCCCATGTCTTCGCCGGGTCGAGGCCAAGCCTCGATTCAGCGCCTTCGACAACCAGTATTGGCCGGGAAACCCTCGACAGCGCATCGGCAAAGTCATACTCCGCCCCCAGCCCGCGCATCGCCGCGATTCGCGCCGTCCGGCGAAACCGAAGGACCTCGGGAGGATAATCGCAGGGGTCCCCCCGGGGAGTCCCAGGGGTGACGCCCGGGAGATTGTATGCCCGACTCGCGGTCAATGCGCTTTCCCGACATAAGGCCGCAAGCTGAGAATCCGCCGCCAGGGGCCACAGGCTGTCGATGGCCCGCAGTCGCGCCCTGGTCGATTGATCCCGCAGGGAATCGAGATGAGCGAAGCGCCGGACGTATTCCTTTCCGGTTGGCGGAAAGGGGTTGAGCATCGCCACGCGTTCAACGGCACCTGGATGGGCAATGGCATAGTGCAGCGCGATCGCCGAACCCCAGGAGATGGTAATGAGAGTGAGGCGATTAAGCTTGAATCGGCGCCGCACCGCCTCGAGATCTTCCACGTGAGATGGAAGACCCAGGCGCGACGGTACCGCAACCAACTCGGACATCCCGGCTCCACGCTGGTCATAAAAGATGAGCGTATGATTCCGGGCGGCCAGCGGTTCGAGATCAAGCGCCTCTTTGAGGCCCGAGGCCGGGCCTCCATGGATCACGACGATAGTGTCGCCGCCTGACCCGACCACTCGAAAGAAAAGCCGGGCGCCATCGGTCGCGGGTAGAAATCCTTCGAGGACCTGCGGTGAAGCGACGGTGCTCCTGGCGTTACCCGTTTCCGGGCCCTGGCCCAGGAGCGGCGCGGCCGGGGCCAGGCATATGGCAAACAGGAGCGTGATGCCCCTCATAATCCCATCCGGTTCATTTCGGCCACTTCATGCGCTTCCATGTGGTCCATCACCTGTTCCGGTGCGACGTGCTGTGCCAGGTCGGTAAGTTCGGGGTTCCTGGCGTCGGCGATGTTCATGCGTTCCGCGATCTGGGTTACCAGGTTGATCAGCTGCGTGATCTCGTGTTCCGAGAGCAGGCTCATCTGGAGGTCCAGGTCCGCGCGTTTCTCGGACATCGCCGCCAGGCGGTTCTGACTGATCAGGACAAAGGTGGACAGAAAGAGGGATTCTATGCTGACCACCCCGGCCAGGATGACAAACGAATGGTCAAAGGGAATCCTGACGTTGATCCATCCCGCGTTGATGGCAATCCAGGTGAAGAAAAAGAGCAGGTTGACGTACAGAAAGTTAAGGCTGCCAAGGAACCGGGAAATGGCCGCCGCCATCCGATGGTCAAGCCGAGCCGACCGGTATTCGCTCGCTCTCCGGTCAATGAGGGTCTTGATATTGCGTTCGATGACCGGCGGCAGGCCAGTCGCTTTTGCCCCGGTTTCCCCCTGTGATTCCATGCTGACTCCGCGAAATAGGCGTATCCCTCGACACGCGCTTTAATCTAGGTAGATCACGGGACAATGTTGGTGATCTGAGGCCTCAGGAACGGATCACGCTGCCGCGGGATGACGGAAAATGAAGTAGACGGCGCCGAGAAGGCAGAGGCCGGCCCAGAGGTAGTCGAGCCGAAGCGGCTGGCGCATGTACAGGACGGCAAAGGGCACAAAGACACTCAGGGTGATAACCTCCTGAAGCATCTTGAGTTGCCCCAGGTTGTACACGGTGTATCCGAGGCGATTCGCCGGTACCTGCAGCAGGTACTCGAACAGGGCGATGCCCCAGCTGACCAGGGCCGCGATATACCAGGGCCGGTTGTGAAGGTTTCTGAGGTGGCCGTACCAGGCAAAGGTCATGAACAGGTTGGAAAGAATCAGCAGTACCGTCGTACGAAGGAGAACTGGCACAGCGACGCTCCGTCAGATTTGGGGGGAACCGGGACTCTGGTCTGCGGGAGAACCCTGGAGAGTCCTGCGGTCGGCGGCGTTTCAGTCGGCTCCGGCCTCAGGTGATTCGCGCTTCCATTCCGCCACCAGCAGACCATAGACAACATGGTCAACGAACCGGCTCGTTATCCAGTGTGATTCACGCCGAATGCCCTCGTTGTGAAACCCGAGCCGTTCGGCCACGGCCCGGCTCCTGGTATTTTGAACTCCGCACTGCATCTCGATCCGGTTGAGCTTCTCATCGTCAAAGAGGTATTCGATTGCCGTGATCGTTGCCCTGGTCGCCAGCCCTCGACCGACAAATTCCGCTCCGAGCCAATAGCCGATCTCGCAGTTCTGATTGTGGCGGTTGATGTACCAGCACACCTGGCCGCCCGCCAGTCTTTCATTCACCCAGATCCCGCAGTGGTATCCCTCTCCGGCCGACTTCCTGGCCTGGAACCGGTCGATGAACTCGGCGACCTTCTCCAGCGAAGTAAGAGAACCTGACCAGCGAAGCCATCGATCGAGGTGGTTCCTGTTTTCCTGGATCAGGCGAAACATGGCGGAAGCGTCGGCCGCCTCGAGCGGTCGAATAACGGTGGACGAATCGAGAGCCCAGGGTGGTTGCATCGGGATAAAATAGATGGGCGGGTGAGGAGAAAAAAGCAATTCGCGTCAGGGTGCGTCGTTTCTGCCACTCTCTGCCTCCGCCGGGTCCTGCCGGTAGTAGCCGCGAAGCCGCGCATAGAGTTCGGGGTGTTTATCCCGCAGCAGTCGCGACTTCTCAAAAAACGCTTCGGTTGCCACGGCAAAAAATTCTGCGCGATTGGTCGCACCGTAGTGATCCAGCACGCTGGGTCTGGCCTGGTCGTCGTCTTCCTGGAGTCGGGAAAACTCCGCTTCCAATACGGCAGTCCACGCCGCGTAAGCCGATTTCCCCCCGAGGAGCGGAATCCCATCGAGATCGCCACCGGCGCTATCGAGCTGGTGGGCGAATTCGTGGAGCACCACGTTCTGACCGTCAAAGGGGTTCATGGCACCGGCCTGGACGCTGTCCCAGGCCAGGATAACCACACCGTGCTTCCAGGATTCGCCCAATGCAGGATCCAGCTCATTAGGGTCGGAGGAAGGTGTCCAGCTGAAGTGTCGAGGACGAAACGTATCCGGATAGACGAGGATGGACTCCAGCTCAGGATAGGGATCTCCTTCCCGCTCGAGGATCAGGAGACAGGCCTGGGCCGCGATCGAAACCTTGATCTCTTCGGAAAGGGTAAGACCGCCACACCCCTCCCAGTGTCGTGTCTCCACCAGGTCCTGGGTTTTTTCGAGCAGGCGGACCCGTTGGATCCCGGTCAGTGTCCGAGCAAGCGGAACGTGACTCGCGAGCAGAGCGTGCCAGTGCTGGGGAATGTCGGGGCGGACTCCTGGTCGCCGTGATTTTCCGAGCCATCGCCGCAGGGTGCGGGAGCCGACCGAGAATGCTGCCGCGTACATGCCACTCACCAGGAGCACATAGACGAGATACATGGTCAGGGCGCTCGATCTACTGGGGCTTGAGTCTTTCGGCCCCTGGCGCGGCCGTCCAGGGATGTTCCGGCTCGAAATATTTCCACAGGAGCGCTGACAGTCGGCGGATGAGTACCCAGCCTTCGTTGTCATGTTCCCAGCTCTCGTCCACCTGGTGACTGGTAATGATGCAGAACACGTAGTCACCCGATGGTGCATTTACCAGGACGACCTCAGATCGTGACTGATCCACATCGCCCTGCTTGGATGCGGCCTGGACCCAGGGTGGCAACTGGGAGAGCGCCTCACCGTTCCAGTAGATATGCGTAAGCGCTCGATACATCTCCTCACTGGCGGCTGGCGACACCGCTCGATTCTCCCGGATCATCACCAGCAGGTTGGCCATCTCTCGCGGCGTGGTCTGTCCCCATCCGTAGTTCTGCCAGTTCCCCTGCCGGCCCGGCGTCCGGGAGTTGACCCGGGTCGAATCGAATCCGTGAGAGGACAGCCAGTCGTTGATCGCTGTTCCGCTCCCTGCCATCCGCTGATTCCAGAGTGCCGCGGTGTTGTCGCTCATGGTAATCATTAACATCAGAACCCGGCCGAGCGCGATACCGGTCGAATCCCTGAATGAGCCGAGGATGTCATCGCCTTCGTAGAGCAGGGAATCGCGATAGAGCAGCTGTTGATTGAACGCCAGCTCTCCCCGTTTGATCGCATCATGCATCGCGATGAGGATGGGAACCTTGATCATGCTCGCGGTCGGGAACAGCTCGTTCTCCCGGATAGCGGCCGAGCGGCCAGTCCGAAGGTGGCGAACATAGATGCCTGCGTCGCCGTGAAACCCCTTCACCAGGGCGTCCAGCTGTTGCTGAAGCCGACGATCGGCCTTTTCATGAGCCGGTGAATTCTGAGCGACCAGGCCGACGGGGTGGAGCAGCATGAGGCAGAGCAGGGTGAACCACCGCGCCCGTGCTGCGGCCGGTGCGGGTCTATCGATGGCGCCTGGTGGTGGATGATCTCGAAAGCTGAGTGTCATGGGTGGGCAGATGCATGAAGGAATGCGAGAATCAGGGGGTGAACCTGGCTGCGGAGTGCGCTGCGCTCGGGCTGAAAAAGGGTGATGATATAGAACGGATGCCCCTCGAGCTCCATGGCTCTCACTTCTCCAGTCTCGTCTCTTGCCGCGATGCGAAGCGGGCCTGATCCGAACAGGTTTTCGTACTGCGGATTGAGGCCGAAGCTGCAGTGATATCCCTCGTCCCTTGAGGCAGCTCCGTAGATCCCGGCGAAGCGCGTGTCCGCCACCGCCTTCACGCCACCCTTCGTTTCGACCAGCGAGCAGGTCAAGGGCGAAATCAGTGGAAAGGGCGAACCGGGAGCGGACTCTCCATGCTCCGCCTGGGGCAGGAGGAGCACGCTGTGCACATATTCGAGCACCGCGTGCTGAAAACCACCGCAGGTCCCCAGAAAGGGAACCGGGGTTTCGCGAGCGTGTCGAATGGCGGCAAACGCGCCGTCGGTACTCGTATACGGACTGGCGGGCACGACCCAGATTCCGGAATACTCCGCCAGCCTCGTCGCCGCATTGTTGCCGATTGACGTCGTGTGTACCCAGTCCCAGGCGAGGTCCGGCATGTCGGCACCAGCCATCTCAAGCGAACGTTGGATACCCTGGTGCGCGATGACCGCAGGGTTGTGGTCACCCACCAGGGCGATCCGGGTCTGCTTATTCACTATTGGTCTTCTCCCATGCTACTCTGGCCAGGATGCCATCGAAGATCTCGCGCAGCGCCCAGAGCTCGACCGGGCCGACGTATCCGTAGTCGCTCACCGACTTGGTGCCACCGGGGCTGCGATGGGCGGTCAATGTGGCGCCGGGCTGATCCGTATAGGTCGCTGCGAAGGAATCCGGGAGCGCCATGAACCCCAGCTTGTCGAGGAGGTACGCGAGGCGGGCGTAGTCCTGGACACTGACCTCGCCTCGCCACGTGCCCACCCGCTCGACGAAACGCGTGCCCACATACCGGGCTCGGCCATCCCGATAGAGCGTCGCCTCGTAAATCGGGCAGGTGCCGAAGCAGGGCTCGCGCCGCAGTGAAATAGAGTCGTAAGGGAGGCGTGATCGCACTGCCGTCACGCTGTCACCAGGGACGCTGGGATTGCTCAGGAATCGGTACACGGAGTCGATGGTACCGCCCGAGTCGGTGGTCATTGGCTCCATATTCGTTGAATCAGCCCGGGCGCCGGTGCCGGGGTGGCAGGCCATGGCGCACAGGGCCGCGAATGCGAGTGGTCGACGCAGCATGAGCTGTCTCCGGAGTGTATTCATCGGACATCTCTAATGCGATTCGTGATGCCGGACGAGGGGAACTCTTACGTCGCTGGCCACCAGTCCTGGCGGAGAAGCTTCACCCCGGCTCCGACGAGGAGCATCCCCGCCGCCAGAGGAACCAGGGCGAACCAGTTGAGTCTCGCCTTCAGTACGGCCTCGCGCACATCACCGGGATCATAAAAAACCGGAAGCTCTTTTCCCACAGGATATTTCCCGGCCAGTGATTCCGCTGCGTCAATACCTGGTGCCCTTTCAGGCCAGATGCCAGGAAGCAATCCAACGGGGTTCGTAATCCGTCGAGAGTGCAGGAGGTGACCGCCAAGAATGTATTGATACTCGAACTGGAAATGCGGCGAGGCCGAATCGACAATCATGGAGCGGGTAATCCTGCCGGGTGTGAATGGCCATCGGGTGGTGGCAAAGCTGGCGCCAAACGCCCGGAGGCCAAAGAGGAACGCTAGTGCCCCGGCTGCCAGCAGCACGGCTCCCCTGGTCCTAGCCCTCAAAACAATCGCCGGTGTACATCACTTCATCCCCGTCGGCGGTAATGCGATCGCATTCAAACTCGAGCTCGGCCGAATCCCAGGGATTGAAATACACCTTCCAGACCCCGTCATCTCCCCGCTCGAGCCCCACGACGGATAGATCAAGCTGCTCGTGGATGGTTGGTTCATCACAGGCCCACCCCAGCATCCGGATGGTGTGGAATTCGACCTCGATCGCGCCCTTTCCGTCAGTCCGTGCAACCGACAACATCACCTTGTTCTTTAGAAGATCAATGTGATACGATGTCGCGCGACTGCCGTACAGGGCGCTGCAGAATTCCCCTGAGTTCATGATTTCCCCATGGTCTGGAGCCAGGATCTGTCAGCGGACACCGCACGACAAGGCGATCGCGCTCACCCGCTCCTGCATGAATGAGAACATGAGACTGCAAGAATGGCCATTGCCGAACGGATATGCAATCGTCGATCCATCAGGGAGTCGAGCGACACCTGCCGCGCCATACGTGTCTTGAACCCTGGAAGCTGAATCCCCGATTCGGACGGAGTCTGGTGTCATACACCGCGCTCCGCTGCAGGTAATGCCCGTAATTCGACGGTTGCTGAAGGTGATCCGGATTCCCGGAAAGATCCAGACCAGCGTTGTGGCGCCGCCCTGCTCCTGGTGTGGTCCCTCGGTGCCATCGGCAGAGCCAAGCTGCGTACGCACGTCTTCAATGGAATTTCCAGCCGCCAGGTTGTTAACCCGGGCCCTGGCCAGGTCGAGGTTTGCTCCTTCCAGATGAACAGCTGGTCCGGCGGCAAGCCGGGCGATCGAATCTCGTGAAGCCTGGGTTGACGCTGCCGCGTCGTTCTTGACCTGTGTTCCCGGCTTCCCCTCACCGGTGCAGGCGATGAGAAGGGCCAGGAGAACCACCACGCGACTGGTATGGGCCATTCAGGTGTTGCCGATGACTGGAGAATGATGCGACCCGGTTTTGGTCTGCGCCAATGATAACGCTATTGGCGATCAGGCCGGTACGGTGGCTGGGGCAGAAAAAACCGTGACCCCCGGCGCAAGCCGGGGGCCACGAGTCCATGACCTGCGAGTCCTACTGAAAGGAGGGGCGCCCTGGATTGATCCCGCACTGGCCGCCCTCATCTACCACCGAGCCCTGACCATTCCAGAAGAACGTGGTCGTTCCCGGCACAACAAGGTCGCTGCCCAGGGTAATTGCCTGGTTTCCGCTGACGCCTCGCGCGATGACGGCGGATGTATCGCGGGTCATGAACAGCGTCACATGATCATCCGCGGGCAGGGAATCCGTGCCGGTACCGACAATCGGGTTCAGGTCGACATCTTTCCACCCGGTTTGTCCATCACGGTAAATGTCACCGGCGTACTCGGTTCCCGCGACGCAGGTTCCGAACGACGTCAGTGGCTTCATCCGGATCACATCGGACATCTTGAGCATGACACAGCGGTACGAGCCGTTAGCGGGATTCCCGGTGAAGAGTACCGGGTTCGCCACGAGATCCTTGTCTGATGCCGTCGCGCCATAGTCATCCACCAGGACCGGCGAGGAACAGTCATCATTCGGGCTGATGTACAGCGCGTACATGCCAATGGTCAGCGAGGCCGGATCGCCAGTGGCCACGGTCGAGTCGGGCGGACCGTGCTCCGGCCTGGGCGCGCAATTCGCGCGCGCGGCGTTGGTGAAGCCACCACAAGGGGCAAATGCCGCTCCGACAATCGTCAGGCTGCTGACGTCCCCGGCCGACGTGGGCGACCCGGCGCAACCGAGAATCACTCCGAGCAGACCTACGAACCACCGTCGACGGACCTCGATGCGTAACCCTGAACTTGTCATTTCGCCCCTGCGTGTGATGGAGGTTGACCAGCGAGCAGTACCTGCGCATGGAAGAGCAGGGACTGGGCCGTGTGACCGAGGCCGCACCAACCACCATTTCGCATTTCTTGACAGTCGAAGGTCTATTCGTGGGATTTCATCGGACCTCGGGGCGTGGTCACCACTGACCAGCTATGCGACGACATGGCGGGTTTCGCCACGCGCGCCCCTAAGTCGTTGGCCAGCGTGGTCAATCGCGCCTGATCAGGAAGGTGACAGGGCCAATGGGATGGATCGGGGTTCTGATAACAGGGGTCAAATCGGAGTGAGCGGTGACGGCAGACAAACGGCAATGTGCCCGAATCCCGGTCGCCTGCGCGCGGAAGGGTCCGAGTCAACCCAGCCTTTCATGAACAAAGAGTCCTCTAGAGACGACCGACTCTCATGCTCAATGGCCATCGGATCGTCTGACGCAGCGCCCCGCCCTGCCAGACGGGTCGGAGGAGCGCCGCCAGATCTGCCACCGGGTCCTGCCCGGTGGCCTCCTGAATGCGAGTGACGGCCGACCAGGTGCCGACGTATCCCAGCAGATCAGACAAGCGCCACTCCGCGCGCATGCGGAAGGAAGGTGCGAGAACCCCGATAAATGGAAATGGAATCGTGCGATACCCGGTTTCCACCAATCGCCGATTTGGTGGCCACCAGGGTCCTGTTCGTTCAATGTAGAAGGCATGGAGTACCCGGTCGATTTCCGGGTCATCACACTGAATGATTCCATACGTCCAGGCCGCGAGTACAGCACCGGCCGACATCACCCGTTTCGCTTCGACAAAAAATGCATCAAGGTCAAACCAGTGGAGCGCCTGCGCGATGGTAACGATGTCGACGCTCGCGGAGGCCAGGCCACTCGACTCCCCGGTTCCAACCCGGTAATCCACCAGGGGATGTGTGGTCGCCGCCGCGATCTGAAGTGCACTCGGGTCCGTGGCGATGACTCGCTCGAAATACGGGGCAAGCGAAACGGCCGCCTGGCCATTGCCAGTGCCCACATCCCATGCAAGACTGCGACGATCGGGCAGCGTGGCGAGCCAGGCGAAGAGTTCGGGCGGATAATGTGGTCGAAAGTCGGCGTACTGATTCGCTACCGATGAGAAATGATCGTGGGTGAAGGACATATCCGCCTCTCGGCGTGGTTCCAGGGCTAGGCATCCCGATGGACTGTGGATGGCGAGAATGCTGGCAGGCAGACCGCCACATATTCGGCGCCGCCGGAATCTGGCGTACTGTAACGCACCCACTCACCCGGTGCCGTGATCACGGCTTGGCCGGGCAACACATCCAGCACCCCACCTTCCTGCTCTACTCGAAGTTTGCCCCGCAAGACGACCGTGACTTCCTCGAACTCAGGACGCTGTCCAGGTTCCTGCCACCCTGCGGGTGAAATCATCCGCGCGACGCTGACTCCCTCATGGCCGCTATTCACCCGGCCGGCATACTCTTCGATTCTCTTGGGCGGCATGCCTGCCGCGGTAACCACGGTAGGTTGTGAAATCAGTCGAGGCATGAGCTCTCAAGTCCGGGTCTGGATGTCGGTGCAGGCATGTTCGCCACCATCGGAACGGCAAACGACTTTCAGCCCTTTGCGATGAATGCGCTCCCGATTGCGATCACCAGGGCCAGGGGGGAATAGAGTCGGTCGTCCAGCAAGGCGAAACGTCCATTTCGAACCCGCTTGAAGAAACCCACGTCGCGAAAATCGCCTGCCGCGCGAAGGAGGAAAAGGACCGCGATAGTCCAGCTTCCCCACTGAACCAGACGTGGTGGAGTAGAACTGAAGGGCCAGGGAACCGCGCCGGAACGGATCAGCAGGATGCAGGCGGCCAGGAGAAAGAGCAGGGACATGAACAGTGTCACGGTGCGACCAGGGGTGAAGAGGGGGGCGCCGTCCCGTTGGGGAATCGCGGCCACTCCACCCCAGCGCCCGCCCCAGGCCCAGAAGAAATGAAGGGCCGCGATGGCGAGAAGCGCAACCGCGATGCACCAGCCGAGCAAGACCATCACGAAGGATAGCGTCCGAACTCCATCTTGAAACCACCGAGAATCTGTGTCGTGGTGCCGTTCATGTTGATCAGGCGCACCTGCGCGAACGGTGTAAGGTTTCGGAGGGGAACCTCCAGCCCGCCCTCGCCCAGCACCCGGGTATCGGTATGTCCGAATGCACCCACATCCTGGTAGGTGAGCGAAACTCCACCACCGATGAAGGGCCGGACCACGCCCCGGGAGAGGTGCCATTGAAGCGTGGCTGCCATGAGGAGAAAGGTGCCCGGCTCTTCAATTACGGATGTTACGGCCGCCTGGGCCCGAAGTCCGTAAGGGAAATTGAACGCCAATTGTCCACCAACAAGTTTGAGGGTGTGCTGGTCGGTAACATCCGCTCCGAAATGAATGCCCAGGCTTGCCTGCCTTTCGGGGCGCTGAGCGTGCAGCGAATGTGCGGCGATGCAGGTGGCGCCTACGATCAGGCCCATTGCGGAGAATCGCATGAATACGTCCTTGGCGAAGTAGAGGGATTCCGAGGGCTTCCGACAAGCCTCATCGAGATGGTCGGTGCATCTAATAGTTCTGATTGATCCGACGGCCGCGCTGCTCCGGCCTGCCCCGATAATGACGCTATCCCTGCCGCCATCGACACAACCGCCGCCGCCAGGCCTGGCCGGGCAATGAGGCAACCAACTACGCCCGAGTCACCTGTCGATGAACAGGGCAGCCAGGCGCGGCGCGATCCCGATAAATGTGCGATCAGTGTTCACCAGCATGGCGATCACCAGATGCTGTTCCGGATAAATCTGCAGCGTCGCCGTTCCCCCCATGGCGCCCCCGGTATGTCCTATCCGTCGACGGCCACCTGAATCGGTGACGATTCCCCATCCGATACCGTACCCGGTCTCGGTCCCATCGCGCAGCCGCTGTGAGGTCCACATGGCCTTCACCGTTTCCGGCATCAGCAGTTTGCCGTCCAGCATGACCTGGCCAAAACGGGCAAGATCTTCCGCGGTAGATACGAATCCGCCGCCGGCCCATTTATAACTGTTGTCCACGTATGGGGCGTTGACCATCATGTGCTGGCTGTCTGCCCAGACGTAGAATCGACTTCTGAATGGAATGATGCTGTCGGCGAATTCCGGCCGGGTGTGCGTCAGGCCGGCGGGTAGCAACACGGCTTTTCTCATATACGCGAGGAAAGGCTCTCCCGTCGCGCCCTCAATGACGGCCGCCAGCAGATTCCATCCGTAAGATGAGTAGGAGTACTTCGTCCCCGGTTCGAAGAGCAGGGAGTCTTCGCTGAAAATGCTCAAGCCCTCGAGCACGGTGTCGTAGTGTTTCTGGATTTGGAACTCGCCTTCCTTGTAATGACGAATTCCAGCGATGTGGCCAGCCAGCTGACGAACGGTGATCGGATACGGCTTCCGGGGAAAGCTGGGGACGTAGCGTTGCACCTCCGCATCGAGGTCCAGCTTTCCCTCCTGGACCAGAAGGCCCAGGGCGGCGGCGGTCAGGGGCTTTGACACGCTGCCGATACGAAACACCGAACGGGGAGTCGACCGCACCTGCTGTTCCAGGTCTGCAAAACCGAAACCCTCACTCCAGATCACCCGGCCATCGCGCATGACGCAGATTGATGCGCCGGGCGTGCCGAGGGAACGCATCGTGTCGGCAATGATGCGGCGGGCCCGTGCGATGGCCGCACGATCGGCCGTTGTCGGATTTGCGGCTCGTACCGGCGCTTCCACCTGTGCCAGGGCTGGCAGCGCGAAGGACGAACTGGCAAGCACGAATGCGAGCCGCCATGACAGGCGTGATCTCATGATCCTCAGCTTCCAGTCTCGGCCGATCAGGCCGGTGTCAGGTTGAAGAGATCCCGATCAACTGTTCGGGGTGAGGGCAGTCACTTCGTCACCCGTTCCCATGCTGTATCATCGTGGTGCGGTCGCAATCAGCTGAGCCGCGGGCAGCCGAACTCTCACCTGGAGCCATGCTATGCTGAAATGGGCTTTCATTTTTCTGATCGTCGCCGTGGTCGCCGCGATCTTCGGGTTCGGTGGCATCGCCGCGACCGCGACCGGGATTGCCAAAGTCCTGTTCTACATTGCCCTGGCGATTTTTCTGGTCATGCTGTTGATGGGCATCTTCGTGGGCCGGAAGCTCACCAGCTGAGGCCAGGCGACACGAGGCAGGAGGCGATCCTCACGGGTCGCCTTTTTTTATTGGTTTCCTGCCTGGACTTACCCGACACTCGAAGCATCAACTTCCCGCCCGTGTGCGATCGTAGGAGATAATGTTCTGCCACTCGCTGGCGTCCGATCGCGCCACGACGGCCACGACGGGGTCGATGTCACTCATGTTGAAGACCTCATGAGGTACCCCGGGTTCGATGTAGATGAAATCCCCCGCGCCATTCTCCACCGCTTGCCGCAACCCCTCGCCATATTCATGACGCACACGGCCCTCTATGATGTAGAGCATGACTTCAAAATCCACGTGGATATGCGCATATGCGACACCTCCCGGTGGAATCGTGGCGACGTTCAGGGACAGTTTCTGCGCCGGGACGTTTCTTGCCGAGAGGCCCGCTTTGTAGTGAATGCCATTCCAGTCTCGGCAGTTGCCACTCTGGCGGATGACAAATATGCCTTCGCGGCCCTCTACCGCTGGCGACTCTGATGAAGCCATTTCACTCATAGCGTGTCCTCCTCATCCGACTCGAGGAATGAGCCTTCTATGGCAGGTGAAATCCCGCGGACACCTGCGATTCGCTGATCTGCATCTGGTCGAACTGATCGGCGTCTGCGCTTCCTGGAACAAATGGGTTGGACTGGGGCAATCCACCCACCCATACCTTTCCCTCCTTCTGGCCAAGCTCCCACCCATAGGGTGGTCCCGCCTCGGCATTCAATTTGTCCCATTGCTCCCTGGTGAATACGACAACCCGGAAGACGACCTGGGGTGCGATTGTGCTGTCGATCGGAGGATACACAAACTCGACGACATCGATCGCCGGCGGCAGATTCCCGGCGGGGTCGGGTCGCTCGACGCGGTAATGGCCTGCCCACGCCACCGGCAGCGTGAAGGAGAATCCCGTCGTCGGGCTGGTGTACAGCGATGCGTTGTCCCGGGTGCCCGGCTTCGGCCGATCGCAAGTCATTGTCAGGAAGGCCAGGGCAAACACGACGATCCGGGGTAGCGTCATCGTTGACCGTGGGTAATGGCGGTGAACAAAAGGAAGGTCGCCGATGCAACTTACCGGCTGGCTCAAGGTAGCGGCGCTTCGGGCGTGATGTCCAGATGGTGAAAGATTTTCGCCAACTGGAGAGATCGGGCCTTCGGGAGGCTCAATGGGGCCTGTACTCCGAGACAGCGGCGAGCTGGGCGATGGCATCGGCGGGCCAATCGGAACGTCCCAGTTGTACGAAGCCCGTGCCCGACGGGCCGCCGTACCGCCTGACCCAGGCTGCCGCTCGTCCATTCTCGTCGGTGGCGAGTACTTCCAGCGTGGAATCGCCATGAATCGCCCAGGTAGACAGCCACCATCCAGCGAGTCCCCATCGCTCACCGGAAGACGTCATACGCGCGCCACAGCGGTGGTTGCAGGGCGGTCACTCCCTGTTTGAAACATGATCCGTTAGCATCCCACCATGTCGCGAAATGATCGTGCCTTCTCTTTCGGCCCGGCCTTGCGGTTGATAGGACGGGCGTTGCTGCTGCGGTGCCCTGACTGCGGTCGGCCGGGCATTTTCACCTCGTGGTTTCGGCAAATGACCCAATGTCCGCAGTGTGGGCTGGTGTTTGAACGGGGGGAGCAAGGCTACATCGTCGGGGCGTATATGTTCAATATTGTCGTGGCCGAGCTGCTTTTCGCCCTGTTATTCGTGGGAATTGTCCTGCTCACCTGGCCGACACCGCCGTGGACCATGCTTACCTACGGCGGTGCTCTGCTCATGGTCTTGCTGCCGATTGTTTTTTATCCTTTTTCCCGAACGCTTTTTCTTGCGTTTGATCTCATGTTCAGGCCGGCTCGTGAAGAAATGCCTGAGGCAACAGGGTCGCGAGACGTGTCGGGCAGGAATCGCAAGCTTACATGAAAATCGGCTGCTGGATGTCGATGAAGAGCGGTTAGATTGGAGCGGCAGGTTTGCGGAACACCTCGGTCACCAGCCAATTCAGGGGCCAGTGCACATGCCAGAGCACAAGTCCGTTCCTCCCTTTCACCTCGCGTTCCCCGTGGATGACCTGGCCCGGGCTCGAGTCTTCTATGGCGACCTGCTTGGCTGTCGGGAGGGACGCAGTTCGGATCAGTGGATCGATTTCGATTTCCATGGACATCAGATCGTGGCACACCTGGCCCCTGATGAAATCCGAAAGGCTGCGGCCAACCAGGTCGATGGCCACGACGTTCCTGTCCGGCATTTCGGGGTAGTGCTGGAATGGGAAGCCTGGAATGCACTCGCCGAGCGGCTCAAAGGCCGCGGAGTGCATTTCATCATTGAACCGGGAATTCGATTTCAGGGGCAGGTCGGTGAGCAGGCTACGATGTTCTTCCTGGACCCGGCGGGAAACGCCCTCGAATTCAAGAGCTTCAAGGACATGAGCCAGATGTTCGCCAGATAATCATCGGACCGGACGACCGGGCCGTTGTTCCATCCCTTCCTCTTTCTAGCTTCTCGCACCCCCCCCCGTCTACGGACTCGTCCGTCGCCCACTCAGATCAAACTCGCACCCCGCAGTCGTCAGCAATGGGGAGTAGCCGGCATAAGGATCCACCGCGCGACCGTGCAAGCCAAGGGTGTCATCGATGAAGGCTTTGAGTTCCAGCGCTCGAGTGAGGCTGTCCTGGGCGACGAGGTGGATGAGGACCAGCCTGGTGTCGACGTTGATGGTCCCGTAGTCGACACCATTCACGCCCGATGGCGAGGTCCAGGTATCGGCAAACGAGAGCGAGCCGGCGGGAAGAATGTCGTCATCGTTACCGGAAACATTCACAAGGAAAGTTCGTTCTGGCACAGAATCGGGACAGGGAAAGCTGTCACCGAGCACCACCGTCCAGGTTCCGGTTACGCGGGATGCAGGAAATGCATGAGTATTGCTGCCCGTGGAGTCCTTGGCACAGCCAACCAGGCCAATGAGGAACAGGAAAACGAGCGGAGTTCGCATATTCTGGGGCCTATCGCCTATCGCCTATCGCGTAAGAAATTGTCCCTCTCTCACCGATATTCGCGGTCATTTGCCGTACGCGGGACGCCTGTAGACGCCCATCGCGAACTCGATTACACTAGCGCGAGTTCCCGCCCCTCCCGCTGGGACGCCCGCCTGGACCTCGCCGACCCTCACCACCTCGTCCGCCTTCCGGCCGGCGTGCATCGGTGCCCTTCCGGCCGTCCGGGCGGCGTTGCTGGTTGCCCCGAGATTCGGCCGCGGCGCGACGTTCGGCATTGATCTTGGCTCGCTGGCGGTCCTCTGCCTTTCGCGCCTTGATTCCCGCGATGCGTTCCGCCAGCGGCACTTCGAGCTTGACCTCCGCCTTTGCCTTGTAGTCGAAATCCGGTACCGTGACTCTCGGGAGTCGCCGGCCTACGACCCGCTCGATCCGCTTGAAATCCGCTTCTTCATCAGGCGCGACGAAGGTGAACGCGTCGCCCACTGCCTCGGCCCGCGCCGTGCGCCCGACCCGGTGAATGTAATCTTCGGGCACTTTGGGCACGTCAAAATTCACCACGTGACCCAGGGCTTCGATGTCGATGCCGCGTGCCGCAATGTCGGTCGCCACCAGGACTCGATATTTGCCGCTCTTGAATCCCGCCAGTGCTTCGGTCCGCTGCGGCTGGGAACGATTCCCGTGAATGCGCTCGGCCTTGATCCCGCTCTTGACCAGGTATTTCATCAGGCGATCCGCCCGGTGCTTGGTCCGGGTGAACACCAGCGCTTCTTTCATGTCGCCCCGGGTGAGCAGCGCGAGGAAGAGCGCCGACTTGAGATCCTGGGAAATCGGGTAGACGGCCTGGGTGATTCCGACGGCGGGCGCCGCCTGCCGCTGGAGATTGATCGTGGCGGGGTTCTGAAGCATCTCGCGGGTGAGCGTGAGGATCGGGCCGGGCATGGTGGCGCTGAAGAAGAGCGTCTGGCGCCTGGCCGGAATGTGCCGCAGCACTTTCCGGATGTCCGGAAGAAATCCCATGTCCAGCATCCGGTCTGCTTCGTCGAGGACGAGGTGTTCCAGGCCTGAAAGCTTGGCGTAGCTTGAGCGAAAATGGTCGAGCAGGCGTCCCGGTGTTGCAATGAGCACGTCCGCGCCACTTCTGAACGCGTGCTCCTGTGGCCCCATCCCCACGCCACCAAAAACGGCAGCGCCCGTGATCGGCGTGTGAATGGCGAGATCATTGAGATCAGCCAGGATCTGGGCGGCAAGCTCCCGGGTTGGAGTCAGCACCAGCGCCCGGGTTGTTCCTCGCGGCTTCTCAATCAGGCGATGCAGGATCGGGAGAAGAAAAGCCGCCGTCTTGCCGCTTCCGGTCATCGCACAGGCGAGGACATCGCGACCTTCCATGGCGGGCGGGATCGCGTCGGTTTGAATCGGGGTTGGGCGGGCAAAGCCGAGCTCTTTAAGCCCCTTGAGGAGAAGGGGATGAAGCTTGAGGGCACTGAACGGCACACTGGTCCTGTTCGTAAAAGCGAAGGGCCCCAAAGGGGCCCCTGAAAACGGGCTCTGAGCCTGGGCCCGAAGGGCGCGCCGGTTAATCTAACCCACTCGCCCCCTTTCCGGGTCCAAACCACTCTTTGACGATGGGTCCCGTTTTTCATTCGCACTGACTCGGCGGGTCCGGTCGAAGCATCTAGTCGATCTCTTCTTCCGCTTCCTCGCCGTGTTCGACGATATCACCCTCCTTGAAAAGAATAGCTTTCAGCACGGTGCGAAACTTGGGCTTCTTGCGCAGGATGAATTCGAGATCCATTCCGAAGTGCTTGAACTCCTCCTGCTGGGCGTTGGTCATGACAGCGCGCGCTTCGCGATCCTTTTCGACAGCCAGGCGTTGCTCATACCAGCCGATCGCCTCGGCCTCCTCGATCAGGGACGCCATCATCCGGGCGAAGGTCCGGGTCTTCTCGGGAAGCTCTGCGGGTGGTTCGTGGTATTGATCAAATGGCATGGCGTCTCCTCAGTAAGTGATTCAATACAGCTAGCCGAAACCTATCTACCTCTCCGGACCAGGCGCTGGAGACCGACTCCCACGATGTACAATGTCGCGGCGTTCAGGGAATACGACAGCGCCAGGACAAGCCCGACACCGAGGGGACCGTGTGCCGTGAAATGCTCTCCCAGTGGACGGGACCAGGGCCAGCCCAGGATGATCATGATGATTCCGACAAAGGGCGAACGCAGGCCCGCAAACGCCAGGCGATAGGTCACGTAGCCGGCAGCCATCGCCACCAGCAGGATATACCCGCCTCCGGCCAGCCTGCCCCAGTGCCATGGGTGTCGGAAACGCGCGCGTGGTGCCTGCGCTGAGGACCATTCGTCCTCCTCACGCTCACTCTCGATCATGTCTGGCTTGTGTTGAATGACACCTGTCCCTCGAAATCCGGTGCATCAAGGATCCAATGTGGTCAGGCTGAGCTGGTCAGTGTCCCGGGCTTCGTATGACAAGCGTCCATCCACGATGCGGGCCGGCTGAGTGTAAGGATGCATGGTGGCGGGGCCCTTGTCGGTAATGTGGCCCACCAGAACCCCACTGACGCACAGCACATCCGCGATGATCCCCCGGTGACAATGCCACCACACCGCCTCGGCGCACATGATCGCCGTCCGAAGGCCCCGCGCCATGGTGAGCAGATCAAACAATCCTTCGGCGAATTCTTCGGTCGAGGTGTGATCGGCATAGGCTCGAAATGATGCGTTTCGCCAGCCGGTATTGGGAGAATCTGGTGACGGGTTTCGGCGACCACCAAGCGAAGGTAACCAGAGGTAGGACCGATTGGCCTTTGTGAGAGAGGCCCGGAGTGCGTCCTGGCCGAACTGAGGGTGACGACGTGATCCGGGAAAGCGCCGCACATCGGCGATAGCCTCGATCTCGTGATGATCAAGGATTTCCTGAAACTGATCTATCGTCCGGGTCGAATGACCGATGGTCCAGATCGTCGGGGTGGCTGTGCCGGGCGCACCCCGGGAGAGTTCGGGAGTCAGCTCAAAGCACCGGAATCAGGGGGCCGGAACCGCTGGACGGACGACGATCGTGGCCACACTGGCATCTCCGCTAATCACGAAGGAGCTGCTGTCCGGCCCGGTCAGAGTGACCACATACCGCCTGATATTGGATCTGGCCGGTTGGGCCAGGCGCTCACCCTGGTAGAGCAGGCCGAACGCCGTGTCTTCCGCCACCGTCAGCCCCGCCCCGACATGACCGATGGACCAGGCGACATCCGCTGGGTCATTGGTCGAGAGGTTGAAGGCTCGAGTCGTGGCGAGTGAAGACTGCCCGGGTGACAGGATCAATACCGATGGCTCCGCCCTGACGTACGTTCCCAACTCATCTGCCTGGGTATCAGCGGCGGAGGCACAACCCTGGACGGAAAGGACACCAGCCAGCAGCAAAACGATTTGATTCTTCATGGGGAACTCGCTTCGAATCAGTTTCCTGGGGAGGCAAAGAGCTGGAGAACAGCTCGAATGCCGTGAGGGCGGTGAGTGGAGGACGATCAAGAGGAATTATTCTGCACGACTCTCACAAACGCCAGTCGAAAGGCCGGTGTCCCAATGCCGAATCCATGATATAACCAGATGCAGGATATGACTTTGCCATCAGGCCTCCGCCCCCTTGGCTGCAATCGAATCCCACGCCGCCTCGAGCGCCATGGACACCTGGGGATGGTCCGCGGTCCATTCCTTTGCGCATATTCGCATGGCGACAAACTCGACCAGGGCATACCACACCGAGGCCCAGAGCTCCGCCGGCCCCGGACGCACGATGCCATCGGATTTTCCCATGGCGATCACCTGCTGCAATGCCTCGCTTAACTCGTGCGCCGATTCGTGGCTCTTGTCATCGAGATGGGGGTCGTTGCCGGGGTAAAACAGCATCCGGACGACGGCGGGATCCCGCTCCGCGGCATCGGAAAGCGCCCGGGCGAAGCGCGTCAGGCGATCGGCGGGTTTAAGAGCCTTCTCTGTCTCCATGTCCCGAATCTGGCGAGTGGCCCACCGCTGGGCTCCACGATAAATCTCGTTGAGCAGGTGTTCCTTGCCGGTGAAATGACGGTAAATCGTTCCCTCGGCGACGCCAGCTCGTTCGGCGATCATCGGCGTCGTGGTCCCGCGAAAGCCGACCGTCGTGTACAGGTCGAGGCCGGCCCGATGAAGTCGCTGACGGGTTGCTTCGCCGTCGCGCTTGGCCGGTGCCGCTGGAGAAGGAGGTGAGGGCGGCGAGGCGGGTGAGGTCATACTTGAATGTAACTATCTACCGTGCCCGGAAAATACCAGCGACCTCAAGGAAGGATTTCGGAACAACCGGCCGGACACTTGTGTTTAATCGAGGCTACGCTCAAGGTTCGGAGGCCTTTCAGCGGGTCATCCTCTATCACGTCGGAGGTGGTTTCGATCGTTTCGTTTCGTTTCTTCAGCAGGTGGAGTTGAAAATGGCGAACTATGCCGGCCTCTGGTCCGAGGCAATGAAGTTCGACGAGTTTCTCGCGGTAAGCGGCAGTCATCATGCCTTGTGGGAAGGATTGTTTCGCCTGTCCCAGATCCCAGCATGGGCTGCCGGGGCGACCAAGGGGAAAAAACGCAATCTGCTGGTGATCGCGGAGGACTGGTGTGGTGACGCATCCAACACGATCCCCTTCCTGGCGCATTGGGCCAGTGTGACACCGGAGATCTCGCTCCGTATCATCCGTCGCGACGAACACCTCGACGTCATGGACCGCTATCTGACCAACGGGTCCCGATCAATTCCTGTGGTCATCGTGCTGGATGAAAATTACGAGGAGTTAGGGTACTGGGGTCCACGCCCAAAGGCGTTGCAGGAATGGGTCATGGCAAACAAGGGGACGATTCCGAAGGCAGAACTCTATCCCCAGGTACGGAAGTGGTATGCACGGGACAGAGGCGAGACAACCCTACGGGAAGTCATGGCAATTGTGGCGGGGAAGGAAGGCCTCGAAGAAGCGAGGCAGAGTTAACAGTCGCTGGATGATCTCACAAACCCGGTCGGGCCGTCCGAAACCCTGTTCGACTGAGTCTGTGTTTACCGTCCCCGTGCCCCGCTCCCCCCCGCTTAGAACAGCCATCCATTATTAATCGTAAAATTCCAGCCCTCGTCTCCCCTGGCGAGATTGAACGTAAAGATGGTGGAGCGAAGCAGCCGGATGGCAAGCCCGGCTCCGGCGCCGACTTTTACCTTGTCCGTTGTCAGGCGGAACTTCTCACCCTCGAAGACCCGGCCGGCATCGACGAAGCCAACGGCGGAAATGGCGCCAAGGGTTGCCAGGTCGATGATGTTGTGCCTGACCTCCAGGTTTGCAAAGAGGACATGCTCCCCGCCAAACCGCCCATCGTCGAACGCCCGATGCGAATCGGTGCCCCCGAAAACCGTGAGCGTGTTCTCCCACATCGGCAGCTCGAAGCGCGCGTGGAGCGGCGGCGTGCCGCCGGTTGCGGAGCCGAGGAGCCGGGCGGCCACGACGGCGCCGTCGCGGATCGGGACGAACCCCCGAATCGAACCGTAGAAGCGGCTGTAGCCTTCGCCGCCGCTTCCCGCCATTGCTCCGGTTTCGATCATGATGCCACGTGTGGTGTTGTATTCGTTATCCCGGGTATCGAAGATCAGGGAAATTCGTCCCGTGACGTCGTTGTCCTCCCGATCGTCGGGAAAGGAGTCGCGGAAAATTGAGGGACCCGGCAGCGGATTGAACTTCGTATGATCAAACCCCGCGGCTCCCGATACGTGGAGGTGGCCGACCAGGCGGCGGGTAATCTCCGCCTGTACCAGTGACCGCTCTCGCTTGACCCGGTAGAAATACGGTTGAGCGTCGTTCACCAGTGACTCGTCGAACCGGGTGTCATTGCCGACGCCGAAGAACCCGAACCGCGATTCACGCGCGACGGAAGCCACGCTGGCAAACCGCCATCCTTCCTTGAGGCCGGGAGCCCGGAATTGGGCCGTCAGGAAGTAACTCCCCCGGGTGCTGAGACCGCCGTCAAGACTCAGGTTGCCGGAATACGGCAGCGGCGAGAGATAATCATCAACCCCGCGACTCCATTGAAACCGCGCGGCCAGCATTGGAAAATCATTCGCACTCGAGGTGAGATACGGATAGCGACTATCGACCCAGCGTTGTGCCGCCGCGTGGCGGGTTGAACCCAGGACGAGCGCTCCAACGATCAGGGCGTGGCGGACGATCGTCCGCCCTCGTATTCCAGCGAGAAAATCATTCGTCATTTCGGTCTCTCAAACATGTAAGCCATGTCCTTCTTGATTGCCTGGCTGCCGTCATACACGGCATACTGACCAGGGAGGAGCGAGGCGGAACCGTACTCCCCCCGCTTGTTCACCGCATAGAACTGAATGTTGAACCGGGGATGACCCTGTTCGTCGATCAACCTGGGTGGCGCCATGGCCACGACCCGCTTGAGCGTCTCCATGGCGGCATCGGTGGGCTTCATTCCCCGTCGCATGTGCTCGACCGTGAGGAACCCGCCACACACCATGATGTTGGCCTCTCCCAGTCCGGTCGAACCTGCCGCTCCGATCTCGTTGTCGGTGTACTGTCCGGCCCCGACAATGGGAGAGTCGCCAGCCCGGCCCGGGATCTTCCAGGCCAGGCCGGCCGTAGTCGTCACGGAAGAGATTTCTCCCTTCGCGTTGATCACGTTCATGTTAATCGTTCCCGTCGGCCGGCCGACGACCATCTGCTCACTGGCAGGGACGTCCACAAAATCATCTTCCTTGCCCCGGTTGGCACGCCAGGCGAGCCAGGCCTGACGAGATTCTGGCGTCAGCAAGTCCTCTTCCTTGAACCCGTAGGACAACGCAAATCGTTTGGCCCCTTCGCCGACCAGCAGAATATGGTTGGTGTACTTGAGCACCAGCTTCGCCACCTCGCTGGGCGTCCTGATGCCCTCCAGCGCTGCGACCGCCCCGGCCCGTTTCGTCGGGCCGTGGACGCACGACGCGTCGAGCTGAACCACGCCGTCCGCGTTGGGAAGTCCGCCATACCCGACCGACGTATCCGTCGGATCAAGCTCCTGGATCTTGACGCCTTCGATGGCGGCATCCAGCGTATCCGTCCCGCCCAGCATGAGCTGGGCTGCCTTGGCCACCCCCCGGATTCCATTTTCTGACGAGATCGCGATGGTGCTCGCCAGGGGACGGAGGATGACCGCGGGCGCGTCGATTCTCGATGGAGCAATGGTCCCGGGCAGGGCGGCCGCCGCCATGACCGCGCCCGTCGACTCGAGAAAACCGCGGCGGGAAATTGACTCGGACACGAAGGTTCTCCAGGTGAGAGGGGCCGCTTGAGCAATTCTCCGTGGGATTTAGGCGGGCAGTGGCCCGGTGTCAACACGTCTGACTCAACGTCTGGCCCGCTGAGTTGCCGGGCAAACGAAAGTGAAACGCCTCTCGGGACTCCGAGAGGCGTTTCGTCAATCATGAACCGGAATTTACCAACCAGGAATCACATAGCGAGATCCGGCCTAGTACCCCGGGTTCTGCACCAGGTTGGGAGCGACGTCGATCTCGGACTGTGGGATCGGATAGAGATACTGGTAGGCCGGAACGGTGGGCATCACTGTCGCCACTCGACCCGTTCGGACCAGGTCCATCCAGCGATCGCCTTCGGCAAACAGCTCGAGCCGCCGCTGGTGATCGATCTGGTCCAGCACCTCCTGTTGCGTCGTGATGTCAGTTCCCAGCACCAGCGTGTCGATACCCGCCCGGGTCCGAATCTGGTTAACCAGTCCCACCGCCGTCGCCAGGTCATTCAGCTCGGCCGATGCCTCCGCCTTGATCAGGAGCACCTCGGCAAATCGAATGACGTGGAGGTCTTCCGCGCCAAAGGTCGTGGGATACTTGATGCCCCAGGCGTCCGGTGCCGTCGTGCCCATGATGGACCAGGTAAGGCGGACATCCGTGTTCACGGCATCGAACGGATCGGCATAGGCGTCGATCATGTCCTGGGACGGGGCCAGCTCGCACCCGCCTCCTTCGCTCCCCGAGCAGGTGATCCAGAGATACATCAGCTGATACTGGACATCGGTGAACAGTACTTTGAAGATGTCTTCCGGCGTATCAATGCCTTCAGTGTCAAACAGGTCCCCGAAGGTTGGCGCCAGGCTATATCCCAGTCCAATCACTTCGTCTGACTTGGCAAGGGCGTTCGACCAGTCCTGCTGGTAAAGGTAGACCTCAGCCAGCAGAGCCTTGGCGGCGCCCGGCGTTCCCTGGGTCGTGACGCCGGTGCTGGTCATCAAGGTCTCCGATTGCTGGAGATCATCGATGATCTGGGCGTAGGTTTCGGCTTCCGTACTCCGCGCGATGACCGACGCCTCCTCGACGCTGGTTGCCGGCGCCAGTCGGAGAGGGACTCCGCCAAACAGCCGCACCAGGTTGAAATAATGCAGGCCTCTCAGGAAATGCGCTTCGCCGAGAATCTGATCGCGATCGACGGCGCTGAGATCGGGCACGCCGGGCACATCCCGCAGCAGCACGTTCGTCCGGTGGATGCCGGAATAGATCGATGACCAGATGGCGTTCACCGCCGGGTTGTCGGCCCGAAGCTGGTTCCCGTCGGCATCGGCGTAGCTGTTGGACGTGGCCCCATCCGCCTGGATCGCGTTGTCGGCGGAGAGATCCTGGAGCAGGTAGAAATCGTCGTAATAGTACCCCCCGCCTTGCAGCGAATTGTAGGCGCCGGCCAGGGCCGCTCGCGCCCCTGAGGCCGATATGATCGCCTCGGATTCCGGGATCTCATCGATCGGGTTGGTATCGAGCAGTGAGTTACATCCATTCAACGCCAGGGCCAGGCCCAGCGTCATGGCAAAGCGGGTCAGCATGGCTGGTCCCCTCGAGGCGGAAAGAGTTATATGAGACATGTTACCACCCCGCCTGGATGCCGAAGGTGAAGGTGCGGGCAATGGGATACGCGTAAAAATCAGTGCCCAGCTCGATCCTGTTGTTCGAGCCGTTGCTGTTCACTTCAGGGCTGTAGCCGGTATATCCCGTGATCGTGAAGAGATTTCGCCCCGACACATAGACGTGGGCTCGGGACATGCCCAGCCAGCCGCTGAGCCGCTCGGGGAGCTCATAGCCCAGGGAAACTTCCTTGAGCCTGAGATACGAGCCGTCCTCGATAAACCGACTGGAGATCTCCCGCGCGCCTGACGTCCCATCATAGCTTGCGCGCGGTACGTCCGTGACATCCCCCGGTTTCTGCCAGCGGTTCATCACATTACTGAACTGGTTATCGGTGTACCAGCCGCCGGCGTCACTGAAAATACGCATGGCGTTAAAGACGTCGGCTCCAACGCTGAAGGTAAAAAACGTGGACAGGCTGAAACGCCCCACCGACATATCATTGATGAAACCGCCGGTAAAGTCGGGAAACGGGCTTCCCACGATCTGGCGGTCGCCCGAGTCGATGACACCATCGTTGTTCACGTCCTCATAGATCGCGTTTCCACTGTCGGGATCAACGCCCAGGAACTTGAGCGTGTAGAAGGCGCCGATGGGCTGGCCCACTTCGACCCGGTTGATGCTCCGGATTCCTCCGGTCACGGGACTGTTGTTGGCCAGGTCGGTCACCCGGTTCCGATTGGCGGCGAAGTTGAAGGTGGTGCTCCAGTGAAATCCGCCCGGCCGATCACTCTGCTTGTTAATGGTGGTGAGAGCCACCTCGATACCGTTGTTCTGAATTGCCCCGGCATTGCTGATGATGCTGGAGAATCCTGCGGTCGACGTGATCGGCAGCTCGAGCAGCAGGTCCTGGGTGTGCTTCCGGTAATAATCCACGCTCAGGTTCACCCGTTCACCAAACAGGTCGGCGTCAATGCCAATGTCGAACTGCGAGGTGGATTCCCACTTGAGGTCCGGGTTGGCCAGGCGGGTGGGAGCGGTGCCTCCACTGTCTCCGTAGTTGGCCGTGCCGAAGGTACCCTGCCAGGGGAAGTCGCTGATCGACTGGTTGCCGGTCAGGCCGAAACTGGCGCGAAGCTTGAGATTGTCCATCCACCGGCTTCGCGAGAGAAATGATTCCTCGCTCATCACCCAGGCGGCGGAAATCGCGGGAAACACACCCCACTTGTTGTTGGTGGCAAACTTCGAGGAACCATCGGCCCGAAGACTTGCCGCCGCCAGGTATTTGCTCTTGAGGCTGTAGCTGGCCCGGGAGAAAAACGATATCAGGTTGCTTCGGCCGGTCGAGGCGTCACCGGAGATGATCTTGGTGGCGTTGTGGACCTGGGTGAATCGGTCATTGGTCAACCCTTCGCCCCGGATGAAATTGAACTCGCTTCGATTCAACTCGAGACTATTGCCAGCCGTCACCGTCAGCGACTGGGTGGAGGACAGGCCCGGATTGAAGGTGAGGAAATTGTCGAGGACATATTTGTTGAACGAAGAGTATCCGCTTTTGGCCACCCCGCCGGAACTCGCGGGATAGGTGCCGGAAACGCGGGGCGACTCAAACTGGTTTTCGCGGACGTCGTACAGGTCGACGCCCAGGCGGGACGTCAGCAGCAGGTTGGATCGAACCGAGAAACGGGATTCGACATTGCCCAGGGTACGGAGGGTTCGCGCCTGGGCGGTGTTGAGTGTCGCCAGCGCGACGCTGTTGGGGTACTGCAATCCATCGGGGAAACTCCCGCCCACGCCAGTGAAATCACCGTCGTGGCGAACCGGGTACAGGGGAGCATTCCCCACGGCGTTGGTGATGATGCCCGACGCGCTTCCATCATTCTCGATCCGGTCATTGCGCTCCCCGGCGATGGAAAGCGAGGTGCTGAAATTCAGGCGCTGCCCCGCGTTGAAATCGAGGTTGGCCCTGCCCCCAAGTCGGCGGTATCCTGAGCCAATGACGATGCCGGTCTGATCAAACCAGTTGCCGGATACTCGATACTGCATCCGATCGTCACCACCGGATACGGCCAGCTCGGTGTTTCCAATCGGCGCGTGCCGGAGCACTTCGTTCTGCCAGTCGGTATTGACCTGGTCGTCCACGCCAACCACGCCATAAAAATCCGCGCCATACCCGTCGTTTTCCGCCGACTCATTAAAAAACTGGAGATACTGCGTCGAATTGAGCAGGCCGAGCCGGCGGGAGGCGGCCTGGGTTCCGAAATAGCTGTCCAGAGTCAGCTGCCCTTTGCCCGGTCTGCCTCGCTTGGTTGTGATAATGATGACGCCATTCGACCCGCGCGAACCATAAATCGCGGCGGCGGCGGCATCCTTCAGGATATCCATGCTCGCAATGTCACTGGGGCTGATGCCGGTCACCGCGGTGATGCTCTGGCCGCCCAGGTCCAGCGAAGAAATATCCTCCGAGATCATCGGAACACCGTCGATCACGAAGAGCGGCTGACTGCTCGCGCTGAGCGACGAAGTGCCGCGAATCCGAACCGTGATTCCGTTGCCCGGATTTCCCGCGTTTTCCGTGATCTCGACGCCCGGTGCCCGGCCCTGGAGGGCGGCGTCCGGACTCGCGACGGTGATGCCTTCCAGCGCCTTGGAGTTCACCGACGAGATCGCCGTGCTGAGCTCGCTCCGGAGCGCCGTCCCGTAGCCGATCACGACGATATCTTCCAGGCTGATCGGCTGGCTCGTCAAGGTGAAATCGGCGACCGACTCCTCGCCATCGGCTACCGTCAACGTACGACGGACCGACCGGTAACCGATCATCCGGACCTGGATCGTCAGGCTCCCCGGCGTCAGGTTGGACAGGATGTATTGTCCATTGGCCCGAACGCTCGTCCGCGCCGCGGTCCCCACGACGGTGACTTCTGCGCCGGCCAGTGGCAGGAGGTTAGCCGAATCCGACACGGTGCCGCGCACTGTGGCGGTCTGGGCCTGGGCGACGGCAACTCCGCCCAGGAGCATGGTCATTCCCAGTCCAATCGCGCCGATCCATATGTTTCGCCAACGTGTCATCGTGATTCCTCCGGGACGAGAGTCGCGCTTAGGTGAGCGTGAATGGGTGCGGTATTCGTACGCGTGATCATTCGGGCAGCGAGGCCCGGTGCCGGCGAGGATCGTAGAGACTGCCAGCGGGAAGAACGTGAAGTCGGATATCGACCGCCCCCAGCACCGGGGAGCCCGAGCGGGTGATGCGAATCCCGCGCGCGTCGTATACCATGACGGCGCTCGCGCCCAGTACGTGCCAGATCCCATCCGGTGCGACCTCGAGCGCCGTGCCTTCGTCGATACCGACCCCGAGCAGCGTCGGGCGCTCGAGGACCGCGCTTAACAGACGGTTCGTCCGCTCGCGGGTGATGAAGTGCTGGTCGACGATCGCGCCATGAAGAAACCCCAACCCGGGGACCACCTCCGTCATGTGCCGGGCCAACGCCGGATACTCATCGCCGTAGTAACCGTTCGTATCCGGAGGTTCACGATACTGATTGCCGGTGATCATCGAGTCCGACATGATGGCGGCACCCGCGGAGGTTCCGCCGATCACCGCGCCCGCCGCATACCGATCCCTGATCGCGCGCAGTGTGGGCGTGCCCAGGAGAATCGGGGTCAACCGCATCTGGTCGCCACCGGTAAACCAGATACCGGTCGCGTGAGCCAGCAGCGCGGCCGCCGAGTCCGTCTCCGCCTGGGCGCGAGTGAGATTGACGACGAATGCTTCCACCCCGCGTTGATGCAGGTCTTCCGCTTTCTCATCACCCGTTGCCTGGGCTTCCTCGCTCGCCATCGGGACCACCGCGATCCTCGCGTGGCCCTTCCCCCCGGCGAGTTCGATGAACCGAGCCACCAGGGTGTCGGGTTGACTTCCACCGCCCACGATGAAGAGGTACCCGCGGGGTGAGGGCCCCGCGGTAGCGTGAACCGCGGGATCGAAACTCGTCAGGACCATCAAACCGGTGAGAAGAAACCACGAGCGCTTCATTGGAATCGAATCCTGGTCGGGAAAAAACAGGGGAAAATGCCGTCGGCCGTGGCTCAGGCCCGGGCGAGATTCTTTCGGGAAACCAGCCGTGGCGCGCCGCCTGCTCCAAGGCGGCGGGAGATGCGCTCGGCGCACTGCCGAACAGGCCCCACCAGCTCGTTCAAACGGTCCGGTCCAAAACGGGGCAGAGGCCCGCCAACACTGATGGCCGCCACGATGTGCCCCTGGTGGTTCCGCACGGGCGCACCAACCGCCACATATCCGTCTTCGAGTTCTTCCACCGCGATGGCGAATCCCTGCTCGGAAACCCGGTCCAGCTCGGCGTTGAGTCGCGCGCGCGAGGTGATGGTGCTCGGTGTCAGGCGAATGAGCGGTGCGGCTGCCGGTGCCTCCTCGTGGATGAGGCCCTCTCCCCGGCGCCGCGCGGCGAGCAACACCTTCCCGGTCGAAGCCGCGTGGGCCGGCCACCGGGCTCCAATAACTGGAGCGGGACTCAATTTGTGCCGGCCCTGGACCTCGTCGAGGATGAGGACGTCGCTGCCAACCAGCACCTCCAGGCTCGTCGTCTCCCCGGTTTCATGGGCCAGGAGCTCGAGTTCACCGTGCGCGGCGTCATGCAGCGTGTTGGACCGCTGGGCCAGCGCGCCCAGCTCGATCGCTCGAGGTCCCAGTCGATAGGCGCCCGCGACGCCGTAGCGCGATACCATGCCCTCGCGCTCCAGCGCGCTCAGGAGGCGGAGCGTGGTGGTCCGAGTGAGGCCCAGGCTGCGCGACAGATCGGCCAGGCCCCATTCGGGGTTCGCATCGCCAAAGGCGCCCAGAATGGAAAACGCACGGGCCACCGCCTGCGTACCGGTGGGCCGGGATCCTTCGTTTGTGGGATGGTGTTTCACAATGTGGACAATGTTGCGTCTCGCCGGAAAAGTGTCAAGGGCTCCCACGCACGCTGGTCAGTCGTCTCGTCCGCTTGTCAGCCCGGGAACCCGATCCTACCTTTTCAAATTCTCCTCAGACCCTGAGACGCAGGCTCCTGGTTACGGAATCGGCCGCTGCCGCGCGTGAAAAACCACAGCAGGGGAAAAGGACGGGACGGGCAGGCAATGAATCGGCTACCCAACTTTTCTGATGTTGAACCTCTCAGGCACCTTCCTCCCCATCCCTGACTCATCCATGCGACGCCCGCGACTCGATCCCTCCGTCTTCAACCTTCCCATCGAGAAGATGAGGTCCGGCTATTACTCGGATAAATATTTCGTGCGCGCGCGGGAGATCCTCCTCGCCGATGACTACCGGCCGAGGGTTACCATGCAGGTCTTCGGGAAATCACATGCTTTTCTCGGGGGAATGGACGAGGCCATCGCGATCCTGAAACAATGCTCCCATGATTGGCCCGCTATGGAAGTGAGCGCCCTGTACGACGGCGACGAGGTTGCACCGTGGGAGACCGTGATGATGATCGAAGGCCCCTATGACGCCTTTGCGCACCTGGAAACGCTGTACCTCGGCGTCCTCGCGCGCCGTACTCGGGTAGGAACCAATACCCGCCGAGTGGTTGAGGCCGCCCATCCGAAGGAGGTCATGTTCTTCCCCGCCCGGCACGATCACTGGCTGGTGCAGACCGGTGACGGCTATGCCGCCCATGTTGCCGGTGCGATTGGAGTGTCGACCGATGCGCAGGCTTCGTGGTGGGGAAGTGCGGGGATTGGGACCGTGCCTCATGCCCTGATCGCCGCATATGGTGGCGATACCGTCCTGGCGAGCCGGAAGTTCGCCGAACACGTCACCGACGAGGTACGCCTGGTGACCCTGGTTGATTTCGACAACGACTGCGTTCGTACATCGTTGGAGTGCGCGCAAGCGCTGGGGGATCGCCTCTACGGTGTCCGGATCGACACCAGCGAAATGCTGGTCGATCGCTCCGTGATTCCCCAGATGGGCCGGTTCAAGCCCACGGGGGTCTGTCCTCAGCTGATTCACAATATTCGATCGGCGCTCGATGATGCTGGGTTTGCTTCGGTCCGTATCATCGTCTCCGGCGGGTTCACCGTCGACAAGATCCACGAATTCGAAGCCCTGGAGGTCCCGGTCGATGCCTATGGCGTCGGATCGTCGCTCTTTCAGGGTCGATTTGATTTCACTGCGGACGTCGTTCTGCTGGAGGGAAAACCCTGCGCCAAGGCCGGGAGGGGCTATCACCCAAACCATCGGCTCGAGAAAGTGTCGTAGGCATGGTCCGGCGATTCAAGTGGGGATCGACTTCGGTTGCTTTCCGATCGTTCCATTAGCTTTAGTTCCGCTCCTCCCTGGTTTACGCCGTGATGTCAGTGCCATCCACTGAGTTCACCGGCGTGACGGTGCGACTCCGACCTGGACTGTGCCATGAACAGCCTGCTCTTCTGGGATGTCGATACGCAGAATGATTTTATCCACCCGGACGGCAAACTCTATGTTCCCGGCGGTGAACAGATTATTCCGCTGCTGGCGAGCCTGACGGAGTTTGCTCACCGGAACCATATCCGCATCCTGGCCAGTGCTGACGACCATCAGGCTGGCCATCGGGAGTTGAGTGAGACGCCCGACTTTAACGAAACCTTCCCTCCTCATTGCATGCGCGGCTCCCGGGGACAGGAGAAGATCCCCGAGACCGCTCTGCGAAACCCCCTGCTGATCGAGCCGGATCATCACCTTCCCGGGATCGGGGAAAAAGCCGTCGCCCACGACGGAGACATCCTTTTCCAGAAGCACTGGTTCGATGTCTTCACCAATCCCAACGTCGCCCCGGTGGTCCGGGCCCTCGATCCGGCGGCGATCGTTCTCTACGGCGTGGCGACGGACGTCTGCGTCCGGTTTGCCATCGAAGGACTGGCACGAATTCGCCCCCATACCCGCCTGTACTTCGTGACCGACTCCTCCCGGGCGATCCGGCCCGCGCTGGCCGAACATCTGCTCAAGGAATGGGCGGAAGAGGGCATTCGGCTGGTACGTTCCGAAGAAATCCTCGAAGGCGGCGTGCTCGAGACTCCTACGACGTCGGCCTCGCTCGCGACTTCATGAGCCCTGATTCAGCTGCCGGCCATCGTTTTTCCCCTGACGCGGCGGAGGTTCACCCGCATATTCTCGAAGCACTGGCCCATCCCCTGGTTTCCTCCCGGGGACCAGAGATGGACGAAATGGTCCAGTCTCTTCGCGCTCCACTCAAGAGCCTGTTTCGAACCAGCCGTGAAGTATTTGTCTCCGCCGGATCTGCCGATGGTCTCATGGAGGCGGCCATCCGGTGCGGAGTAGAGGAACGGGTGCTGGTAATCATCGGGGGGGCTTCCGGGGAGCAGTTCGCCCAGATTGCCCTGGCGTGCGGAAAGGAAGTGGTTCGGGTGATGGTCCACCCGGGTCGCTCCCTGGATCCAGAGCATCTGGCCCAGTTCCTCGATGGTCCGGAAGTGGACGCGGTCGCGCTGGTTCACGCGGAAATCTCCACCGGCGCCCTGGCGCCGCTGGCGGATCTCACGCCAGTCGTTCGAGCGAAAAAGGATATCCACCTCCTGGTCGATGCGACCGGTTCACTCGCCGGGTCACCGGTGGAGACCGATGCCTGGGGCCTGGATTTTGTTTTTGCGGGCTCGGAAAAGGCCTTGGCCCTGCCTCCCGGCCTGGCCTTGGGGAACGCGAGCCCTCGATTTCTGGATCGGTCCAGAAAACTGAAAGGACGCGGGCTCTATCTGGACGTGGCGCGAATGGCAGACGCCTCTTCCCGGAATGAACCGGCGACAACGCCGGCCATACCGCACTGGTTTGCGCTGCGTGCCCAGCTTGACCGGATCGACGCAAACGGCGGCATTGAGTCACGATGGAAGCATCACCACGAGATGCTCACGATGGTCGAGGAGTGGGCGATCCTCAACCCCCGGGTTCGTCTTCTCGCCCCGGAAGGGCGAAGAGCGTGGACCGTCAGTTGTC
>JBDTRF010000002.1:0-42424 GCA_039931815.1 Gemmatimonadota bacterium | reverse complement strand
GATATGGGTAATGGCCGGAAGGTCGGAGCGGGGGACGTTGAGCTGCTCGATGCCCCAGAGCTTCCGCTGTTCTTCGGTCATCGGAATCCGGCGGCTCGGCTGGATCGGAGCGACCAGCAGCATGTAGGGGGACTCGGCGTCGAGTTCGAAGTACTCGCTCACCCGCTCCCGGAGCACGCTGGGGGCGAAGGGGCGGAATCCCTCGCGGAACTTGATCTTGATGTTCATCTCGGCCTGCATCCGCGGGCTTCGGGGGTCGCCCAGGATACTGCGGGCGCCCAGCGCGCGGGGGCCGAATTCCATGCGTCCATCGAACCAGCCGACGACTTTTTCACTGGCCAGCAGGCCGGCCGCGGTGCGGAGCAGGTCCTCCCGCTCCAGCTTGCGGTACACCGCGCCAACCTGGTCCATCTCGGTCGCGATTTCCGTTGCACTGAACTGGGGGCCGAGATAGGCGCCCTTCATGCTGTCGCCCCTGGCCACGGTGCGACCGCCCTTGAAATGCCGGTGCCAGGCCAGCTGGGCCACGCCGAGGGCGCCGCCGGCATCGCCGGACGCCGGCTGGATCCACAGGTTCTTGAACGGCCCCTCGCGAAGGATTCGGCCATTGCCCACGCAGTTGAGCGCCACTCCGCCGGCCAAGCAGAGGTTCTCGAGGCCGGTCTCCCGGTGAATCGAGCGGGTCATCCGCAGCATGATCTCTTCGCAGACCACCTGGACCGAACGGGCGAGGTCCATCTCCCGCTGAGTCAGCCTGGCCTCCGGGACCCGGGCCGGGCCGCCGAACAGCTCGGCGAATGCCGCGTTCGTCATGGTGAGGCCCGCGAGGTAGTTAAAGTATTTCTGATTCAGCTTGAACGAGCCGTCTTCCTTCAGGTCGATCAGCTCCCGGTAGATGAGGTCCACGAATCGGGGCTCGCCATAGGGCGCGAGACCCATGACCTTGTATTCGCCGGAGTTGACCTTGAAGCCGGTGTAGTAGGTAAAGGCGGAGTAAAGGAGGCCCAGCGAGTCCGGCCAGTGCAGTTCCTTCAGGATCTCGATTTCGCTCCCCCGGCCCACGCCCAGCGACGCGGTTGCCCATTCACCAACCCCGTCCATCGTCAGGATGGCCGCCTCCTGGAAGGGGGAAGGGAAAAAGGCGCTCGCTGCGTGGGATTCGTGATGCTCGGCGAAGAGCAGGGGACCCTTATAGTCCAGCGCGGTCCTGAGCTGTTTCTCGAGATACAGCTTCTCCTTGACCCAGAGCGGGCCGGCCAGCAGGAAGGAGCGGACGCCAGCGGGAACCACTCCCAGGTAGGTCTCCAGGATTCGTTCGAACTTGAGCAGTGGTTTGTCGTAGAAGGCCACCGCGCTCAGGTCGGAGACCTGGAGCCCCGCAGTCTTCAGGCAATACTCCACCGACTGGTCCGGAAAGCTCGAGTCTCCCTTGACCCGCGTGAACCGTTCTTCCTGGCCGGCCGCGACGATATCGCCGTCGCGCACCAGGCACGCGGCGCTATCGTGGTAATACGCGGAGATCCCGAGAATGCTGGTTGCAGCAGGCTTCGGCATTAGTTGTCGGGGAGTTGTTGGGGTGACCTACACTATATCGCAATATTGCAATTCCGGCGCCACTACGAACCGATTCGAAGCAGCCCTCGGATCTTAATAGTAAGGTCCGCCAGTAGGTCCGCCTGTGTAAGGTCCGCCTCGAATACACCCACTGTAGCGGCCTCGCGACACTTGCGAAAGGCGTGGGCAGGCTGCATCTAGTCTGCTGTCCCGGAATGTTCGATGAGTAACTGAACAGCCTCACCGCAAAGCCCGCGGAGGGATGCCAGGAGACTGGCAGTGCCAGAAACGAAATCAACTTCCGGGTACCACACCAGGTTGATCCTTTACAACCCGCTTGCGCCCATCGGAGGCTGGTAATGCCCGAACGTCCCGGTCCCGTCCTCCGCGTGCTTGGCGTCGTGCGGGATGGGTGGCTGATCCTGGGAATTGTGGTCCTGATGTTCCTGGGCTTGGAGTTCGGCTATCGCCTGTATGCCGGGGCGCCGAGCCCGACCCAGGCCACGCCGTTCCCGCCGACCCATCCCTACTACCACTCCGACTGGTATGCGGCTTTTAACACGGGACCGGACGGGCCCAACGCCCGCAAGTACCTGCTTGATCCTTACCGTTTCCATCGCCTCGCCCCGATCAGCACCCTGTTCATCCACGTGGACTCGCTGGGCCACCGGTTCACCGCCTGGTCGGCGCCGCGCCATGACGCGCGGCTCCACGTGTTCCTGCTGGGCGGGTCGGCAATGTGGGGATTCACCGTGCGGGACTCGTTCACCATTCCATCGTTGTTCGCCCAGGCGCTCAAGCAGCGGGGATTGAACGATGTCGAAGTTCTGAACCTCGCGGAGTCGGGCTACAACTCCACCCAGGAAGCGACCACGCTGCTCTACGAGATTGCGAAGGGCAATACGCCGGACGCGGCCGTCTTTCTGGACGGCTACAACGACATTGCGACGGCGTTCCAGTGGAAGCAGCCGGGTATGGTGTACGACCTGCAACGGACCCAGCAGAAGGTGGACCTCGCGAATGCCGGCTTCTGGCGCCAGGTCGCAGCGCTCAGCATGCAGTCACGGCTGATTCAGCGGTTCTCTCCCGGAGCCGTCGTCGATGACGAAGGAGGCGGGTCGACCGCTGACAAATCGGCGCCCTGCCCGGCCGTCGCGGAGTACTACCACCGGATTGCCGAGGAGAACGCTGCGATTGGAAAGGGATTCGGATTCGAAGTATTCTATTTCATGCAGCCGATGCACTATCTCACTGCGAAGCCGCTCAGCAAGCACGAAACCGGCCTCAAGCAGGATCCCGCGTTCCGGCGCTGCACCCAGGAAATTGACTCGCTGATGACGGACTGGAACGGGACCCATTACTTCCGGGCCTACCGCTACTTCGACCAGGACACGGTTACCCGGTTCGTGGACCGGCACTCGCACCTTACCGAAGAGGCCAACCGGGTGGTCGCCGAGCGAATGGCAGACATCGTGGCCCCGATCCTCGAGGCCCGGCTCACCAAAAGGCAGTAGGGCGGTAAGACGGTATGTAAACACCCTTGACCGAATGCTTATTATCAGCCGGCAAACGACTACCGTTCATCCGCCGGAGACACGGTCACGGTGGCTGCCCTCGGGATTGACATGGTAAGAATGCCACCTCGCCCGACCGTCACCGGTGGGCCCGGATCTCCCCGCCCCGCAGTGCTCGCCCAAGTGACCAAGTAGCGCCCAGCCGGAAGTCCTCTCACCCGAGTCGTCGCCGAATCCGCCAGGTTGGCGACCACAATGACGCCGCCATCCGGACGGCGGAAGGCGGTCGGTTGAACCCGGTCGTCGTCGGCCTTGGCCGCCACCCGGACGTACCCGGGGCGAACATACTTGAAGTATTGCCGGAGCGGCCAGGTCGAGGGTCGGTACCGGAAGCTGGAATCGGGAACGTCCACGTAGAAGTACTGGCCGCCGACATCCGGCCCGCCGACATTGCCGGCCAGCGAAAAGCGGGACCACACCGAGACATTCGCCGGCGTCAGGTCCTGGTACAGCTCGCGTTCGGTGCCCTTGTTGTATTCCATCATTCCGGTGGGAACTCCCAGTTTCATCGCCGCGTCGCGAATACCGGTCAGCATTTCGCTCGAAGGAGCGGAGTACTGGTGAAAGCCGATCTCGCCGATGTACTCCGCAGTTCCCGGTGATGAGAGAATGCCCTGGAGATACTGGACCGTGCGGTGGGGAACCGCGGTGGAGGGCACGCTGAACGTGAGCTTGTCATAGCCGGCGGCCCGCACCGCGGCCCCGGCGCCTGCCAGGAGAATCCCCTGCTGCCGCGGGGTCATCTGATTCCGGCCGTGATCCGGCTCCAGCCGAATCTCCCATATGTCCGGTACGATTCCGTATTTCGTCTTCAGGTGATCGAGTACCGCCAGCATGAACTCGTTGTATTCCGCCGAATCCTTCTGCTGATACTGGGAAGTTGTCCGGGACCCGACGTAGGTCGCGGTCAGGATGAACGGCTCGCCCCGGGCTTCGACCCGCCGTTTCATCGGCAGGACAAAGGTCTCCACCAGGTAGTCCTCCAGCTCCCAGCGGAAACCCGCCGGGTTCAGCACATGGGGATCGGCGTTGTCATTGGTGCCTTCGCGCAGTTCATTGGGCATGGTCACCGTGTCCCTGCTTTCCACCATGTTGCCGGGAAACGAGAGCCTGAGCCGGTTGATGCTAAGGTCGTTCACCGTGACCGACATCAGGGAATCCATGGCTGCTTTGGGACTCCGCCAGGCGAAGGATTCCGACGCTTCCCAACCTGAGATCGTCTGGTAGCTGACGGCGACATCGACCCGGATGGTCGCGTCCTCGCTCCGACCGCCCCGGCATTCCGCGCCGGCCAGGCCGAGCAGACCCACCCGGAGAAATAGACCAACGACGCATGAACGCTCCCCTCATCGCTAGATTGTGGTCGTGACCCACGATTCCGACCGAACCGTAGGCCGAAACTTCCTCGCGCTGGGGGCCGGCGAAGCCGTCGCCCGGCTGGTGGCATTCGGCGCGACGGTCTACCTGGCGCGCACCCTGGGTGCCGGGTCCTACGGCGTCATCGGCCTCGCAACGGCTGTCCTCCTCTATTTCACCTATCTCGCTGATTGCGGCATCGAGACGCTGGGAGTGCGGGAGATCGCCGCCGATCACCGCCGCGTCCAGACCCTGGCGCCAGCGGTTCTCACCCTCCGCCTGGCCGTTGCCGCCATACTTGCTGTCGCCGTCGCTGTCGCGGGCCTTCTTTTCATGCCCCAACCGGACGGCGCCATCCTCGCGGTCTATGGCCTCACCCTCCTTGGCGTTGCCGCCAACACCCGGTGGATTCACATTGGACTGGAAGACGCATCCCGGGTAGCCCTGGCCCGAATTGCCGGGGAATCCACGATGGTCCTCCTGGTCGTCCTGCTGGTTCGTTCCGCGGGAGACATTGCCCGGGTGCCGCTGGCCCAGTTTACCGGCGACATGCTGGCCATGAGCCTGCTCGCCATCTGGCTGCGCCGCCGCGGTGTGTCGCTCAACCTCCGGTGGGACTGGCGATCGGCCGGCCCGGTCTTTCACCGGGCGTTTCCCCTGGTCCTGCACGCGTTGCTGGGACTGATGATCTACAATTCGGACCTGATATTTCTGCGGGCTTTTCAGACCGCCGCGGACGTGGGGCACTACGTCGCGGCGTATACGCTCATCAGCTTTCTGCTGAACCTGGGTATCGCTTATAGCCAGAGCCTGCTGCCGACGCTGACCCGCCTGGCGGGGGAGCCTCCCCGGCAGCAAGCTCTCTATCAGACCGCAATGGCGCAGGTGTTTGCGGCATCGTTTCCGCTCGCCGTCGGGGGATATCTTCTCGCCCCGGGAATTATTGGCTTCGTCTTCGGTCCCGGGTATGAACGCTCGGTCATCGCCCTGCAGATCCTGATCTGGACCATACCGGTCGCATTCTATCGAAACGTCCCCCAGATGGCCCTGATTTCCGCGGGGCGACAGGATCGTGTCCTTCGCATCACGTTCGTCTCAGCGATGCTCAACCTGGCCCTCAACATTTTGATCATACCAGCGTATGGCATGGTGGGAGCGGCAGCCGCAACGCTCGGTACCGAAATCGTCCGGACCGGACTCGCCCTGGTATTCGCGAGAAAGGAAGGATTTCATCTGCCGCGATTTGGGCGACTTTGGAGAACCCTGGTCGCTGGCGGGGGAATGGGACTGGTCGTGTATCTGGTTGGCTCCCGCGGACTCTGGCCTTCCCTTATAGCGGGGACGGCCGCGTATCTCCTCCTCCTGGTCTTGGTCGGCGGGATCAGGGTGAGCCGGGGGAGCTTGCCCGCCCTGTCAGTGTGACGCGGCGATGTCGTGGGTGTAGGGTGGACGCCACACTCCAGGGTGGCTTTCTGGAATGGCGTTTCGCTGCCCGAGGACCCATCTTAAGGCTCCGCCTCTCCCTAGGCCTCGGCGTTGAGAAAGTATGTACTATGTTGTTGCTGGCATAGGGGTTGCTAGCCAAGGCTGATGTTACCGGTCCTTCCCGCACACCCTGCTTTGGCGATTCTAGTCCCGACCTGAACATGACGCTCGAATGGCGTGGCCTTGTCGGCTCGATTCCGAACGAACTGCCTCCGCTCAGAAAGGTTTTATCCGATGTTGCATCTCATCAATTTGCTGTATGTCGGGCCGGATCAGATTCTCCCGTTGACCTCGATTCTGGGTGCCATCGGTGGGGCGCTCCTGATCTTCTGGCGCCATGTCGTCAGTTTCTTCAAGCGGATCGGTTCCCTCTTTTCCAAACGTAAGGACACCGCCGTCTAAGCGACGGTTTTCAACTTGCGGTCCGGCGCCGAAAGGGCGCGCGTCAATCCATGGCGAATGATCCGGCCCGCGCTCAGCGAGTTCTTCTGCGGGTATTGCTCGCCCTGATTGTCCTGGCGGCAATTGCCGCGGTACTCATTCCGGCGGGGCGCGGGTGGGACTTCGCGAATTTCTATGACACGGGCCGGCGAGCCGCCGCGGGTCAGCTGCAGGACATCTACAATCCCTCAGCGCTCATAGGCGGCGGCTCGCCCCAGGGGCAGATGTCCTTCTGGGGCGCGCCGATTTCGGCCTGGTTCTACGCCCCCTTGAGCCTGTTCCCGCCGCACGTCGCACTCATCCTTCTCAAACTCGTCGCCTCGCTTGCCTTCGCCGCTGGCCTCCTTCTCCTTTACCGGGAAATGCTGCCATTCGCCAGCCAGAACGGACCGACTTCGTTCTGGTTTGCCCCTGTTTTCGCGCTGCTGATTCTCCTCTATCAGCCCTTCTGGACGATTTATCGCGTCGGTGGTCAGACGACGCCGATCGTGTTTCTTCTCCTGGTCCTGGGGCTGATGTGTTATCTCCGTGACCGGATCTGGGCCGCAGCGATCTGTATGCTCTTCGTGGTGCTGGTCAAGCCCGCTTTCCTTTTTGTACCCGCGTTTCTGGGCCTGGTGTCGGGACGGCGATTCTTTCTGGCGCTGGCGACGGTCTTTCTAACCACCGCCGCAGTCTCGATACTCCTGCTGGGCTGGCCGATTCATCGTGAGTTCCTGGAGATCCTCCGTCGAGGGAGCGGCAAACCGTCGCCCTGGCCGTTCAACAGCTCGCTATACATTGTGGCGGATGCTTTCCGGAACCGGGCCCATTCAATTCCCGTCCCGCGCTCCGGAGGCTGGTTCCCTGATTTTCTTCGAACCATCATGAAGCTCATGGTACTCGGCACATTTGTTTTTCTGGGCGCGCAAAGCCTGGGACAGGAATGGACCGCGGACCGACGTCGCCTGTTCTGGTATCTCCTGTCCGTGTCGTTCTGCCTGCTGATTTCCCAGGTGGTCTGGGAGCACTATCTCGCGGTGCTCTTCATCCCGCTTTCTTTTCTCGTGGCCCTGTTTCCCCGGATGAAGTTCGCCGAGCGGGCGCACCTCGGCATCATCCTTGGGCTATGCGTGCTGCAGAACCTGGTCCTGGTGCTGTATGTCCGTGACCATCTCCCGGTCTCCAGTTTTGCGGGACTGTTGATCGTGAGCATTCTCAAAGCGGGACCGCTTCTCGCCTACCTTGGATTTCTCTGGTTCCGCCGGGATTTTCTGTTCCGTCAGCTTGCATCAGCATGAACTCCTTTCGGCCATGACTGACCCCAACGCGCAGGTCCAGGTCGTCCTCTTTACCGGTGGCCGGGGCTCCAGTGTGCTCTCCGCTGAACTGATCAAGGGTGACCGGGTTGCGCTCACCCTTGCCATCAACGGATACGACGACGGGCTCTCGACTGGCGAGGTTCGCCGATTTCTGGGCGACTGCCTGGGACCATCCGACTTCAGAAAGAATGCCTCTCGCCTCGCGTCGAAACTGCGTACCTGCGATGAGCGCCTGGTCGCGATGCTGGATCTCAGAATGCCGGACAGCTATACCATCGCCGAGGCGAGCCAGGCCTTCCGCCTGGTCCGTGAATCGGGCGTTCCCTCCCAGGACGATTTCCAGCGTGAACTCAGCGCACTGGTGTCCGGTCTGGATCGCCGGCTGAAGGCTGCGTTGGCGATTCGGCTGGATTGCTTCGAGGCTGAGGCGTCCGGGCGAGAATTCCGCTTTGCCGATTGCAGCCTCGGCAACCTGGTTTTTGCCGGATGCTTCCTCCATGTGGGTCGGCAATTCAATGAGGCCGTTGGCGACTACTGTTCGCTGCTCGGCATCCCGGCCGGCATGATTGAGAACGTCACGGATGGGCGCAATGCCTGCCTCGTGGCCGTTGACCAGCACGATCGGCTGCTCGCCACCGAAGCTGAAATTGTCACGGCGGAAAAGCCCCAGAACATCAAGGACCTGTACCTGCTGGATCGCCTCCTGAACGACGAGGAACGACAGGACATCGTCCGGGCGGGTCGGACTGGTCTTGCATCCTATCTCAATGCGCGCGCGGTCACTCTCGCCCCTAACCCTCGATTGCTCGCGAAAATTGCCCAGGCGGACCTCATCGTCTACGCGCCTGGCACCCAGCATTCCAGCCTGTTCCCGTCGTATTTGACGCCCGGCATAGGCGCCGCGATCGCCCAGAATCTCAAAGCCGTCAAGGTGCTGATCACTAACCTCCAGGAGGACGCCGAGATCAGCGGGAACAGCGCCGTTGACCTGATCAACAAGGCGCTCTTTTATCTCCGCGAGAAGGATCGGCTTGCGCTTCCCACTCCCTGTCTCATCACCCACTATGTGCTGAATGAGCCGGGTATGGCCGAGTCGCGCTCCTATGTGCCGCTGGGCCACCTGGACACCCTGGAAGATCCGCGCCTGGTGCGAATCGGGAACTATGAGGAAGGCGTGAGCGGCCGGCACGA
This sequence comes from Gemmatimonadota bacterium, assembly GCA_039931815.1. Classification (GTDB taxonomy): domain Bacteria; phylum Gemmatimonadota; class Gemmatimonadetes; order Gemmatimonadales; family GWC2-71-9; genus DASYPP01. The sequence goes on along the minus strand of JBDTRF010000002.1, from coordinate 33,522 downwards.
TGCGACCAAGGTGCTCACCCCGTTTATCAAGGCGCTGCTCCGTCGAGGGGAGAGAACCAGGCTGGCGGTGCTCCTGGTGGACGCGGAATCGCTCAACAAGGTGGCGGAATCGATCGTCGAAATGGTCAGGGCGGGCATTGAATCATACCCGCTCCTGCTTACGGTCTTCTATGAAAGCCCCGAATCGTTCTCCCCGGAATTCGTGGCCTCGCTGCCGTTTGGTGTCCGGAACCTTTCGACCCAGGGATCGAGCAGCGCGGACGCCTTTACCCGGGTCGCCCATGACCCGCATTTCGACTACGTCATGCTCTTTGAATCGTCGGGGATGTACCGGGGTGACGATATCGTCAATCTCGCATCACATCTGACTGGTGAGCGGCTGGACGCCGTATGGGGCAGTCGGCGCCTTTCCGTCAATGATATCAAGCAGGCCTATCGGCTGGTATACCGTCACAAGCGAATAAAGGCGGCGGTGAGCTATGTCGGGAGTCAGGTGCTGAGCCTCGCATACCTGTCGCTGTACGGGCGGTACATTTCGGATACTCTCTCCGGCGTCAAGGTGATTCGATCCTCGCTGTTGCGGGATGCGTCCCTGGACTATCGGCGACGAGATTTCAATCAGCAGGTCCTTTCCAATCTGCTTCGCCAGCGGGCCGAAGTGTTCGAGACGCCAGTGTATTACTTCCCGATCTCGCCTCAGAAAATCCGCCGGACCACGGTCATGGAAGGCCTTCGCTCGCTGATGACCATCCTGGCCGGCCGCTGGCGGCGCCTGTCTTCCCGCGGCACTCCATCGGTGCTGGAAGGCATGGTTGAATCCGGACCTGCCGACATGTTCGGTACCGAAACCGCGACCAGCCACAAGTGAACCGGGTCGGCCGATTCGATCTCATCGTCTTCGACATGGACGGCGTTCTCACCGATAGTTCGGGGTGTCACGCGCGCGCTTTCGCCGATCTCTGGTCATTCGCGGGGGTCACTCATCCTCCCGCCTATCCAGCAATCGCAGGGCGTTCGACCGAGTCTGTCGTTCGGGAATTCACCGCCGCCAGCAAGCCATCCCGCCCCCAGATCGAAAGCTGGACGCGGTATAAGCAGGAACGCGCGCGGGAGTACTTGCGCACCACCGCCGCGTTTCCGGATGCGTTGCCCGTTCTCCAGGCGCTTTCCCGGCAGGGTTACCAGCTGGCATTGGGAACGGGTGCCTCACGGCAGACCGCGACCATGTTGCTGAACCAGACCGGGCTCGCGCCATTGCTTCCAGTCATGGTAACGGCAGATGACGTTCTCGAGGGGAAGCCGAATCCGGAGACGTACGCACGAGCCATCAGGTTGGCGAATGGCCGACCGGAACGAAGCCTGGTCGTGGAAGACAGTGCCGCAGGCCTCCAGGCTGGGGACGCCGCGGGGGCGGCGACGGCGTCAGTGCGGACGGGTGAAACCATCGACCATGCCAGGTTTATCGGCGCCTTTCCCGACCTGAACATGATGCTCGCGGCGATAACGTCGGACGCGGCAAAACGCCGATGAACCGGATCATCGTCATTCCGGCCGCCGGCCGCGGCTCGCGACTGGGATCGAACCTTCCCAAGCTCCTGGTGCCGGTCAACGGCCGTCCCATGATTGACTACCTCTTCCAGCGCTATCGCGACGTGGCATCGGTCTTTCTCCTGGTCGTAAGCCCAGGAGCCGAATCGGCGGTGCGATCCCACCTCAAGGGCCGAGAGGAAAAGATTGAAATCCTCGTCCAGGAGTCTCCAACGGGGATGCTGGATGCCATTCTGATCCCGTGTGAGCGGGTTCGGCAACTCCATCCCGACGAAGTGTGGATCACCTGGTGTGACCAGGTGGCGGTTGAATCCGAGACAGTTCGACGCCTCGCCAGCCTGATGGGAACCGCACGGATACCGGCGCTGGGACTTCCTACCGTGATTCTTGGCGCGCCCTACATTCACTTTGCCCGCCATCCGGACGGGGGGATTGCAGAGGTTCTACACCGGCGGGAGGGCGACACCATGCCGGAACATGGCGAAGGGGATATTGGACTGTTCGCCCTGACGGCCGCGACGTACCTCGACTTGCTTCCCCAGTACGCGGAGGCGGCGCCACTCGGGCGGTTGACCGGCGAACGGAACTTCCTGCCATTCATTCCATGGCTGGCGTCGCGAGGTTCGGTGCGAACCATTCGGGCCACTGCGCCGATCGAAGCGATTGGCATTAATACGGAAGAGGAGCTGGAGAAAGTGTCCCAGTATCTCGGCTCGGGCTCTCGCTGAATACTGGCCACCAGGCCCCCCTTCATCCCGGGTGCCAGGTAATTCCATTTCTCCCCTTTTCGTTCCTGCTGTAGCCGTTGGCCTGGCACCTGTCTTTTCACCGGGTAACATCTGATGCCAGAAACCCTCTCGATCATTATTCCGGCATACAACGAAGAGCGATTCATCGGGACCCTGCTGGAGCGTATTATCCGGCTCGACCTGTCTGCCCTCGGGCTCGAGAAAGAAATCATCGTGGTGAATGACTGTTCCAGGGATGGGACGGCTGGCGTGGTGGCGGGCTTTCCCCAGGTTCGGCTGCACAATCAGCCGGTCAACGCGGGGAAGGGGGCTGCGGTTCGCGCCGGGATCGCGTTAGCGACCGGTGAGTATCTCATCATCCAGGACGCAGACCTGGAGTATGACCCGGCGGACTATATCCCCATGTTCAGAAAGCTGCAGGAGCCGGGCGTCGACGCGGTGTACGGGAGCCGCTACATGAAGTACCCGGACAAGGGAAAGCTGGCGAACCTGGTCACCGGGAAGCATGCGAACCAGGGCCTGATGGCCTATCTCGGCGGACAGAGCCTCAGTTTCATCGCGCTTTTCTTCACTGGTTCCTACCTGTCGGATACGGTTACGGCGTTGAAGCTCTTCCGGTCGAATCTGATCAAGGCCCTTCCCCTGGAAACGTCGGGGTTCGAACTGGATCATGAAATCACCGCCCGGATCCTGGCTCGCGGGTGCACCATCAGGGAAGTGCCGATCAGGTATTTTCCCCGGAGTAAGGCCGAGGGCAAGAAGATCGGAATGCGGGATTGGTTTATTGGATTCAGGACGTTTGCGAAATACAACAAGCGCGACCCGTAACCAGGACGAGCGAATGCAGAGGGATCGTGTCTGGGTCGCTTAACTACAAAAGGCAATCTCTGATCGCGCCCTTTTCACCTCCTACCCGTCTCGAGTCACTGTCACCGGGTAATCGTCACCATCTGACTTACAATTTCAGTTTCACAAAGACGTGTTCCGGGATCGATTTGATAATGAGCATGATCCATTTCCAGAAGCCGGGAATGTAGGCCACCGTTCGACCCTTCAAGACCGCGGCCACAATCGCCTCTCCGACGTCCTCGGGCCTGGCAACCAGGAACATTCCCGGCAGGCCGAAGGTCATCTTCGTATCCACGAAGCCGGGCTTGATCGTTGTCACGCTCACGCCATGCTTGGCCAGCCGCTGCCGCATGCCCTGGAGAAAAATAGCCAGTCCGCCCTTGGCGGCACCGTAGACATAGTTGCTCTGGCGGCCGCGATCGCCGGCCACGGAGGCGATCGCACCGATAAAGCCGCGTTTTCGTGCGTGGAAATAAGTCCCGAGCGGTGTCAGCAGCGCCACCGCCGCCATAAAATTGACGGCAATGATCTCCCGGGCGTAGGGAAAATCACTCTCGGCGACAGACTGTTCCCCAAGGACGCCGAAACAGAGCACGGCCCCAACCAGTTCGGCGCTTCCCTCGTCCATCAGTCGTTCCAGCACTCCAGCATGTGATGCCGCGTCGCTGGCCTCGAAGCGGACGGCACTGACGTTCACCTGGTGCCGAACGGCAATATCGCTGGCCACCCGCCGCACTTCGTCCAGGTCCCGGCCGGCCAGGCAGAGATCATATCCCCGGCGGGCGAACCCGGCCGCGACGCCTCGGGCAATGCTGGATGTCGCACCGGCGATGAGCACGGTGCCGTGATTGCTCCTGGGGATGACGATCATCCGTCGAGCCCCAGGCGGCGCGAGAGCGAGGAAGTGAATCGTCGGTTCGGATCAACCCGACGCTTGATGGCGAGCCAGCGGGGCAATTCGGGGTACATCGCCTGGAAACTCTCGCTGGAGAGCCGGGCATCCTTGGCCAGGTACACGCGGCCTCCTGCCTTCAGGACCACCTGGTCCAGTTCCTTGAGCAACCGGTCCTGTCGCTCGCCATTCCGGGGGAGATCGACCGCCAGGGTATAGCCGGGTCGGGGAAAAGACAGCAGCTGTTCGCCTTCGGTTTCACCGAATCGTTTGAGCACCGCGAGAAACGAGGCGTGTCCTTCGGAGGAGAGCAGTTCCAGCATCCGGATCATCCCATCCCGACTGGAGCCGAGGGGAAGGACGCATTGATACTGAAGGAAGCCGCGGTTGCCATACAACCGATTCCAATGCCGGATCTTGTCGAGGGGATAGAAAAACGGCTCATACGGCACGACCACATCGTGCCGAGTGCGGTGCCGATGATAGAAGGCGGAGTTAAATAGCCGGACGCTGGCGGGGTTGAGTAAGAACCGGGGTGCGTCAAAGGGAACGCCAAGGCCCCTGGCTGGGGGCAGCGCATGCGGATTCTCGGCCTGCCGCCGGTGAAGTTTGGATGGCGTCGCCCAGTTGCCGCGCATGAGTACGCTCCGCCCAAGGTTCCGCCCGCGGGCGAGGCAGTCGATCCATGCCACGGAGTGGGTGTAACCCTGGTCCGAATTTTCGAAGAGCGCGAGCGCGGCGTCGAGATTGGGTGCCTGGTCGTAGTCCACAGAGACGTAGGCACTTTCCACCCGCTTCATTCGAAAGCTGATCTCGGTCACGATTCCGGTGAGGCCCATGCCTCCCATTGTAGCCCAGAACACGTCGGCGTTCTCCTGCCGGCTGCACCGAAGTATCCCGCCCTCGGCCGTGAGCAGATTGAACTCTTCGACGTGGCGCGAGAAGGATCCATCCTTATGATGATTCTTACCGTGCACATCGGCGGCGAGAGCCCCGCCCAGGGTCACGAACCTGGTGCCGGGTGTCACCGGGGGAAAAAATCCGCGGGGAAGAAAATGGGTCAGCAGATCGGCGATGGTGACTCCCGCTTCACAGCGAACCATCCCGGTGGCCGAATCAAAGCTGAGAAACCGGTTGAAGCGTTCGAGCAGCAGGGTGACGCCGGCTTCATTGATGGCGGCGTCGCCATAACTCCGGCCGAGGCCGCGCGCGATGACATAGCGATGGGCGCCCACCAGGTCCGTGATACCTCGAACCTGTTCGGGTCGGGCCAGTTGGCTGGTGCCGGTGGGATATCGTCCCCAGCCGGAAATCTGCTGGGGGGGAAGAGTTCCATTCATGCCGCGAGCCAGATGGTCACCAGGAACCCGAAAGCGATGAGGTAGCTCATGCGATCCCGCAGGGCGAATACCACTGGATCCTCGTTCATTCTCCCTCGTGCCGTCAGCAGCCAGACGCGGGTGATCCAGTACAGGAACAGCGGCAGGCCGATCCAGAGCAGTTTCGGGTGATGATAGAGTCTGGTGACCTCGGTGCTGGTGATGTAGAGGCAATACACCAGCGCGCTTGCCATCGACGCACCGGTACCGAGGGATGTCAGCATCGGCACGTCCGGCGCAGCATAGCCCCGTCCGGCGACGACCTGACCCGGTTCCGACAGCAATGGCCGGAGTTCGGCGACTCGCTTCACCAGTGCCAGCGCAAAGAAGAAAAAGATGGAAAAGGCGAGGAACCACTGGGACAGCGGGGCATCCACCAGGGTGGAGCCGGCGACGACGCGAATGGTATACAGCCCCGCCAGGCAGATCACATCCAGCAGGACGCGCCGTTTGAGCGCGAACGAGTACGCGGTGGTAATCGCCAGGTAGACCAGGAGTGTCAGTTGAAAAATACGGGGAAGCTGCAGCGCAGCCACTGCCGATATGACCACAAGGACCGCAGCCCCTGCGATGGCTGCCGGTGGAGAGATCAGCCCCGCGGCGATGGGCCGGTTGCGCTTGGTGGCGTGTTGCCGGTCGTTGGGCAGGTCGACCAGGTCGTTGACGACATAGACCGCGGAGGCGAGGAACGAAAAGGCAATGAACCCGGCCAGGAGATCCGTCAGCTGCTCCCGGTTCCACTGCAGGTGGGCCGCCATGGCAGGGAGGAAGATGAGAAAATTCTTGGCCCATTGATGGGGCCGAATCTCCCGGAACCAGGCCACGCCGGGAAACGCGCTCTTCCGCGACCCCGCCGGGGAAGAACTTCGTTCTCATTTCCCGCGGTCGTTGGTTGCCGAATCATTGTCCGCGAGCTCCGTTTGCACCGGTTGAGTCGGAATGTATCCGGTTGCCGCCGGAGTCATAGGAGAAGACGGCGGTAAAGCCCTGGTGGAATCGTGCGGGTCCATAGCGCAACTCGAGCGTGTCCATCAGGTCACCGTGGTCAGCATGATATGTAATCACGTCAATCTCGCGAGCGTTATGCGAAGCTGGCCTTGCCAGCCGCCAAAGATATGCCGAGTCGGGGGCCGTCAGTTTCTCACCGTGCACCATCGCCAACGCGATGGCCGTACGCCTCGGGGAATCGGGGTAGGGCGTCGTGAGATAGCTGGGCTGGTCGGTAAGGAGTGATCGACCGGTAAACGCCGGCAGCTCGGACACGTTGCCGGACATTTTCACGGGCTCCGAGGGGTCAACGACGAACACCGCATCGCGCCCGGTTTCCCGCATGATCCAGCGATAGAGTTCGGCAAGGGGGGCGTTCGATGGGGTCCGTTCCAGCACACCATGAGCGGCCTGAAACGGGAGCGCGGGCCGACCATCGAACGCGACCCAGGTGGCAGCGGTCACGGGAAGGAAGGCCGCGGTTGTCACCGCGAATATGGCGGCTCGATTCCTCCGCGGCCTGCCGTTCCGCTGAAACGCGAGCGCGACGACGGCGGGCAGAGCCAGCAGGACCTGGGCGGTGTTGGTCAGGTTGTGCTCGTTGCCTTCTTCGAGGTGAACGGTGAGCATGATGATCAGGAGCAGTCCTGCCGTCACCACGAAGGCACGAAGGATGGTGGTGAGGCCGGGTAGTTGGACCCGGGTGGACAGCAAGGCAAGCGGAAGCAGGACGATGAAATTGACCCCCATGTTGACCAGCTTCATCGCGATCACTCCCGGGGGGTTGATCGAGGTGCCGCCCCCGCCGCTGGCGAAGAGGTGGTAAAAAGTCGGAACGGCGAGAATCACTCCCAGGGCCAGCGCCCCGACCGTCATGATGAGTGATCGGGATGGGAGGCCGAATTTTCCCGTTGCCCGCCGCAAATCCATCGCGTCGATAAAAAGAAGGGAGAATCCGAGCATCATGGCGCTCGCCAGGCCCACGATAGGGTTGAGCGCGGCAAGCAGGGCCGTGGTCACGCCAATCAGGACCAGTCGAAACGCGCCGCGTTCGGGCGGTAACACGAGGAGGACCAGGGCCAACAGCGCGGCGAGGGAAAGACCTCTCGACGAAATATCGAAGAACCAGACAATGTTCTCGCCGTGTCTCCAGTCGGTGGAGAAGTACATCGCACCCAGGAGATTCCTCCCCATGAACTGATCGGCGGCCTCGTTCCCGGTAAACACCGTCTCCACCGACGGGGCTCCAGCCTCCTTCTCAAGCAGGATCAGACCCTGCGTCTCGTGCCGTGCGATGGCGATGGCCGGTCCCAAAGGGTTGAGCCCCGCAAGCGCCAGGAATCCAATGAGAAACCCGGCGCCGGTTGAACGGCAGACCCGTCGCCCAATAAGGAAGGCGAAGCCGACGAGGAGCACCAATCCGACCAGGGTGAGCATTCGGAGCGCCGAGAGGGGGTCTACCCCCAATCCTCGGGAGAGCGCGGAAGCTCCACGGTGAAAAACCCAGTAGTAGCGTAAAGGCTCGCCCGCAAAGAAGGGATTCTCGGGAATCCAGGCTGACGTCGGGAACCGATTGGCGATGGCAGTATGAAGGAACCCATGCCATGACGCGACCAGTCGGGGGTTTCGCATTTCGAGGGTCAGCACATACGTCAGCCAGGCGGAAACCGCCACCCCGACCGGAATCCAGAACCTGGCTCCTGTAGGGCTGGCGACATTAACCGTGACTGGTTCCGCGCCTGGGTCGGACCCTGGTTTCATACGAGCGCTTCAAATGAGGGGGAAATTCGAGAACCGGCCGCCCAGATCCTGCACCTTGCCGGTATCAGCAGGATAGATGCTAGACGTCGCGACGGGCATTGGTACCTTGTTTGTTGCGGTGTCGCCACACATCTTAGTGCATTCCTACCGATCCCCCAAGGGGCATCACTGGAACGGACATTGCTCTGTACCGGGCACGATTCCGTAGCATCCCGGCCTCCTAAGCCTTTGAATGTCACGAACTAGCATCGCCCTTGCCGCCGTGCTGATCCTGCTCGGTCTGGCCCTGCCGGTCCATGCCACCGCGGCCTTTCTGGTCGGCGGAGGGTCGGCGATGCTCGCCACCGTGCAAAATGGGGTATGGTGCCTCAAAGGCATGCTGCTGCTGCACGCCGCGATTCTCATCATTATTCCGCGGTTGGGGCTTAAGAATGTGCGCGGCACTGCGTTGGCGTCGTTTGCCGATGAGCCATTTCAACGCGCCAGTCGCTGGGAGCTGGCGACCCTGGCGGCGATACTTCTGGTCGCCCTGCTGCTTCGGCTGTACGATTTGCCGAACGGCCTCTGGTTTGATGAGATCCAGACCCTCGTCGACTACGTCCGGCTGCCGATGGGGCGGGTCCTGACGACGTATGACAGCCAGAATCAGCACCTGCTGTATTCGGTGCTGGCTCGCTGCTCGATCAGCATTTTTGGAGAAAGTGCCGGTGCACTTCGATTGCCGGCGGCGGTGTTCGGTGTTGCCAGTGTATGGGCGGTGTACTATTTCGCCCGGCTGATCACGGGACGAGCGGAAGCCTTGCTGGCCGCTGCATTTCTGGCCTTCTCGTACCATCATGTCTGGTTTTCCCAGAACGCCCGTGGATACACCGGGCTTCTGCTCTGGACTCTGCTGGCGAGCGCGGCATTTATCCGCATGGTGACGGGTCGGTACCGTCATCCGTGGGGGGTGGCCATCGTCTATGGCCTGTGTATGGGCCTTGCGGCCTACACCCATATCACCGCGGTCATTGTCTCGGTCGCGCATTTCCTGATCTGGGTCGTGCTTCTCTTTCGCATGAAGCAGCGCCCGCGCGGGTTTGATGCGTGGTTGCCGGGATGGGGGATTCTCTTCGCGGCGACGATCACGCTGCAGCTGTATGCGATCGTGCTGCCGCAGATGTTCGCCACGGTGCTTCATCCGCCCAGGGGAGCGGCGCAGACTGCCTGGCAGAGCCCGCTCTGGTTTCTGACCGAATCGCTTCGGGGCCTGGGAGAAGGCATTCCGGGTGGATGGATCACCCTTGCACTCGGGCTCGTGGTCATCGCGGCTGGAATCATCAGCTACTGGAAGCGAACCAGGGCTGGTCTCGTTACCATGCTGCTCCCGGCGGTGCTGAGCGGCCTCGCGCTGATTGCGCTCAAGCACAATCTGTGGCCCCGATTCTTTTTCTTCTCTGCCGGATTCGGGGTGTTGATTCTGATCCGGGGCGGCTATGCCCTGGTTGAATGGCTGCTGCCACCCCGATTTCGGGTGCTCGCTCCTGTCGGGACGATTCTGGTTATCTGCGCCAGCGCTATCACCGTCCCCAAGGCCTGGGGTCCCAAGCAGGACTACACCGGGGCGAGCACATTCCTGAGTCGGGAAGCCGGGGCCACGGACGCCGTTGTGACCGTCGATTTGACCCGGTATCCCTATCACGAGTTCTATCACACGAGCTACCTGCCCGTGGATAGCCTGTCGGTGCTCAGGGAAATCGAAGCGCAGCATACCCGAACCTGGCTGGTCTACACCTTCCCCATCCGGCTCGCCGTGGTAGAGCCGGAGATCTGGGCACGGATCCAGGAGCACTATACCCTGGCGGCCAATTTCCCGGGGACGGTAGGTGGTGGGGACATTGTGGTGATGCGCTCGAAGTGACAGGAAACAGGGGAAGACTTTGCGAGTTTCGGAACGCGCGGTGAAATTGGTCCCGAATTCGGCAGGGTGAGGTCCAGCAGGGACGTATGGCGCCAGTCGCATGCTGATCGAGCCATCCAACGCGACAGGTGAAAAGCCCAATGCACGCTCGACATGCAACACTCCGCGAACAGGGTCAATTGTGATTGAAGAAATAGTCGAAGATCAGTCGGGTGTGCTCGAACGAGCCGTAACCATTGTGATTCCCGCCTACAACGAAGCTGCCCACGTGGCCGAACAGGTCCGGGCGGTGGAAAAGGTGATGAAGACGTCGGGATGGGAATACGAGATCATCGTGGTGGACGACGGTAGCGCCGATGGTACGGCTGAACAGGCCGCCACGACCGGGGCGAGAATCCTGCGTCGTCGCAAGAATCGCGGATACGGCTCGGCCCTCAAGCTCGGCGTGCGGGCCGCGAAGTATCCCTGGATCCTCATTACCGATGCCGACGGAACCTATCCGACCGAGTCGATCCCGGTGCTGCTCGCCGCCTCCGAGTTCAACTCGATGGTCGTCGGGGCGCGCACCGGCCAGACGGTGCGGATTCCCCTGGCCCGACGACCGGCCAAGGCATTTCTTCGCGCGCTCGCCAGCTACCTCGCCGGCCAGCATCTTCCGGATATCAACTCAGGGCTCCGCCTCATGCGCCGAGACCTGATCCAGAAGTATGTCCATCTCCTGCCAGAGGGGTTTTCCTTTACCACGACCATCACCCTTGCGGCGGCCTGCAACTCACATCCGGTGGAATACATCCCGATCAACTATCTCGCCCGCCTCGGGGAATCGAAAATCCGTCCGCGGCACGCCTATGATTTTGCGCTCCTGATTCTCCGGACCATCGTGTTTTTCAACCCGCTCAAGGTCTTTATCCCGATCGCGGCATTTCTTACCGTGGCCGGCCTGGCCAAGTTTGCCTACGATGTCACCGTTGATAATCTCTCCGAAAGCGCGGTGCTCCTCTTTCTCGGTGCCATGATCGTGTTCGCCGTTGGACTCCTGGCCGACCAGAACTCCCGCATGGCGATGAACCGGTGAAAGTCTGGATCAAGGTTGGAGTCAGTGTCACTCTCCTGGCTCTCATATTCATTCTGCTGCCCTGGGCCAAAGTCTGGGAGGCGCTGCGACACCTCCCACCCATGGTCTGGGTCGGGGTATGGATCGGGTTTGTGCTGGGCCACGCCCTCGGCGTGATCAAGTGGCGTCTCTTCGTCAACGCGGGCCGTGCGGCGCTCTCCGGGGTCGATGCGGCCCAATGCTACGCCGCCGGGCTGTTTGCCAACCTCTGTCTGCCGAGCATCGTGGGCGGTGATGTCCTCCGAATGGCGATGGTTGGTAAGATCACCAAACGGCCGGAAGCCGCCCTGTGGGGCGGCGTGCTCGATCGACTGACGGATATTACCGCCATGGCGATCCTGGTCGCGGTCGGGGGTCTTCTGGCCCGGGACGCGCTGCCTGGCTGGGGATCCCAGGTCCTGACCGTGGCCATCGTGCTCGCGGTCTTCGGTTCCTTTGTCGTCCTCCCGTTCGTTCTCCGGCGCCCACTCAGGTGGTGGCCGAGGAAGGTTCGGCGCCCCGTGGCCCGGAGCCTCGTGGCGCTTCGGCGCCTGGCTCGTCGTCCGCTCACCGCCATGGCCGGTCTCGCGCTGTCCGTTGGAATTCAAAGCAGCTTCGTCCTGCTCAACGCCTGGCTCGGCTATCATATCGGAGTCCATGTTCCGCTCTCCGTCTGGTTCCTGGTGTGGCCGCTTGCCAAGGTCGCGAGCCTCATGCCGATCAGCCTAGGAGGACTGGCGGTTCGAGAAGCCAGCCTGGCAGCGCTCCTCGCTCCTTTCGGCGTGCCCCTGGCGCTTGGTGTCCTGACTTCACTCCTCTGGCAAAGTGTCCTGATCGCTGGTGGTCTCTGCGGAGGGCTGGTCTGGCTCGTGCTGAGCCGCCGACGTGGTTCTCATCTTCGCGGCACACTCGAGGTTGCCAAAGCTACCCGAACATCGACGGCTCATGTCTGAACCAAGAATCGTGGTACTCGGCGCCGGGCCGGCTGGCGCCGGGGCCGCGTACCAGTTGCGGCGGCAGAACCGCGCGAGTGTAACCGTCATCGAGCAGAATCCCGTTGTCGGTGGAAACGCTGGCAGCTTTGAGGCGGGGGGACAACGTCTCGATTATGGAAGTCATCGCTTGCACCCCGCCTGCGAGCCCAATCTGCTGGCCGACATTCGGAGCCTGCTCGGGGATGACCTTCTCGATCGCCCACGCCATGGCCGAATTCATCTGCGGGGAAAGCTGGTGCATTTCCCGCTCAAGCCGCACGACCTGCTGCTCCGGCTCGACAAGGGCTTTGCCGCGGGAACGTTGGTGGACATGGCATCGAAGGCGCTGGGTCGGAAACGGGATGAGGGCGATAGCTTCGCCTCGGTGCTGATGGCCAATCTGGGGCCGACCATCTGTCGCGATTTCTATTTCCCTTACGCCTGGAAGATCTGGGGCCGGGATCCGGAAACCCTCTCCGGGATCCAGGCACGGCGTCGAGTCTCCGCCGGGTCGTTCGGCAAACTCATCAAGAAGGTTCTCTCCGCCATCCCCGGTCTCAAACCGCCGGGCTCGGGACGTTTTTTCTATCCTCGTCGCGGGTTCGGTCAGATTACCGAGGCGTACGCCGAGGCGGCCACGAAACTGGGAGCCGACTTCTGGCTGGGGTGGAAAGTCACTCGACTGGAACCGCCCGCCGACGCATCCTCGCCCTGGCGGATTCAGGCCGAGCGGAACGGGGAGACCAGGACAGCGGAAGCGGAGTACGTCTGGTCCTCTATTCCGATCACCATTCTGGCCCGGACCATGTCGTCCGGCGTGCCGGACACCGTGCTGGAGGCTGGCAACAACATCGAGTACCGCTCGATGCTGCTGGTCTACCTCGAGCTCGATATCGACCAGTTCACCGAGTACGACGCCCACTATTTTCCCGCCGCGGATATCAGGATTACCCGTCTGTCCGAGCCGAAGAACTACGCGGCGCTGGCCGAGCCGCGGGGACGGACCACGCTCTGTGCCGAGTTGCCCTGTTCGCCGAATGATCCCTGGTGGACAATGACGGATGACGAGCTGGGTCGAGTGGTGACCGAGGATCTGGCCCGAGCCGGGCTGCCACTGGCCAGGCCGCCGGTACGGGTTCATACCCGACGGCTTCGCCAGGCCTACCCGATCTACACTAAGGGTTACGAGGTGCCATTTGGGCGTCTCGATGCCTGGGTCGAGCAGGTCCCCCGGCTCCTGAGCTACGGGCGCCAGGGATTGTTTGCCCATGACAACACCCATCACGCCTTGTTCATGGCCTACAGCGCCGTTGATTGCCTGGTAGATGGGAAGTTCGACGAAAAGAAATGGGCCAATTACCGGGAAATCTTTGCGACCCACGTCGTCGAAGACTGAGCAGTCATGCCACCTGACCTGGTGACCCGCCATAGTCATTGAAAATCGCGTGCGGGCCGGGACGGTCAGGCGTCCTACTTCCACCTAGAGAAAGAGAAGCCAGATGCGTTTTGCAGTCATCGGTGCGGGAACGATTGGACAGCTGCGCGCCCAGAGTATTCGAACCAACCCGGACACTGAGTTGCTCGTGGTGGCCGATCCCACGATCGCCCAGGCGGAACGTGCGGTGGCGGGCAGCAGCGCCAAGGCGGTCGCTGACTGGCGGTCAGCGATCGACATGGCTGGCGTGGATGCCGTCATGGTTTCTTCCCCTATCCAGTTCCACGAGGATGCGGTCCTGGCGGCCTTCGCCGCGGGCAAGCATGTGCTCTGCGAGAAACCGCTCGCAAACACCGTCGAGGCCTGCCAGCGCATGCTGGACGCCGCCCGGGCGGCAAAGAAAACATTCGCCACCGGGTTCAATCATCGCTACTACCCGTCGATGAAGTTTCTCAAGCAGGCCGTAGACGACGGTCGAATCGGCACGGTCGATCACGTACGCATTTTTGGCGGACACGATGGCCTCCACAACTTCCGGGCCGATTGGCAGTACAAGTCCCCGGTCTCCGGTGGTGGCGCGATGATGGACGTCGGAATTCACATGACCGACCTGGCCCGATTTGTCCTGGGTGAAGTCAGCGAAGTGTATGGCGTTGCCACCAACCGCGTCTGGTCCGTTCCCGGTTCCGAGGATAACGCGCTCGCCATTTTCAAGAGCCCGAGCGGTGTCGCGGCGGTGTACCAGGCCACCTGGACAGAGTGGAAGGGGTATCGCTTCTTTGTCGAGGTCTATGGGGACAAGGGAATGGTACGCGGATACTACGCGCCGATGTCGAACCTGCTGGTCACCCAGGACAAACCCGGAGGGCCGCGGAAGAAGACCCGTAAACTCTATCCGGAAATCATGGTCCGGGAGAAACTCAAGAGTTGGACCTCGACGGCACTCGTCTCTTTTGAGGATGAGCTGGTCGACTTCCTGAAAATGACGCGGGGAGAGAAGACCAACCTGGCCGATGGACTTGCCGGCTTCCGCGCGGTGGAAATGGCGAATGCCGTGTATCAGTCGACCCAGTCGGGTCTGCCGGTCAAGTTGAGTCAGCAGGCGGCGCAGCGGTGATCGCCGCGCGTGGCAGGTTTCACGTCATCCGCCTGGAACTATGACACCTCGCTCGATGAAGTGGCGACTGTTTCTCACGTGCTGGATGATTTACGTGGTCCATTTCGCGACCGACTTCGTCCGGGAGCACTATCTCGTTCTGAGCATCGCGCAGGATGCGACGTTCCGGCTGGATCCGTACGCCGACCTCCACGTCGATCTCTTCTGGAATCCCGACAGCGCACCGCATCAAGGCGCGCATCACGGGGCCAATCCGGGCGTGTCCATGCTCGCGGCGCTTCCGGTCGCCATCCTTCGCCCGGTGGTCGACAAGGTCGTCGAGCGCAACCTCGCGATGCGAAAAGCCAAACCGGACACCACGGTCAACTACGAGGATGCCCGCTGGCGCCGGGTAGAGTTTTACAAAAAGGTTCGGGAACGCGGCCTTGATGTGCGATTCGGCCTGGTGGCCGCCATCACCCAGGTCTTTTTCCAGGCGCCGATCAGCGCACTGAGCGTCGTGGTGGTCTTCGGTCTCCTGCTGACCCTGGGACTCACTCGACGGATTGCCCTGGTGCTCTCTCTGCTCTACGCCTTTGGTACTCCTGTCTTTTTCCGCACCGGCTATCTCAATCAGAACCTGGGGCTCGGCCTCCTCGCGTTCTTTGCCTTCGTCCTCATCTGGAATCCGGAAGAAAGAAGTCGGATGAGCCTGCCGACCCGCTACCTGCTCGCGGGCCTGCTCGGCGGATTGGCATTTCTCTATGACTATAGTGGCGCGCTCGCCATGGGGCTCCTTGGACTGTATGCGCTGATTCGCCGCCGGGACACGACAACCTGGGTTGGCGCCCTTCGGGATTCACTATGGTACGGCCTCGGCGCACTTCCCGGGATCCTGGCCCTCTGGTGGTATCAGTGGGCCGCCTTTGGCAGCTTTATTCGTCCCCCGCAGGCCTGGATGCCCCCGGTCGAATGGGCTGATATCGGGTACCAGGGCGTCGGCGGTTTTGGCCTCGACCTCTTTCGCATGCTGCTGGTCGATCCCAAGTTCGGACTGTTCGTCACCACGCCCGTGCTGCTGCTCGCGATCGCCGCGCCATTCGTCGTTCGCAAAGGCAAGAGCTTCCTCCCCGCACGCGAGGCATGGTTCTGCCTGGTGATTTCACTCGTCTTCATCGTCTTTTTCAGCTTTGTTCAGTACACCCGGCTGCAATGGGTCACCGGTATTCGCTATCTGGCACCTATACTCCCGTTCCTGTTCCTGCCGGCTGCCGCAGTGTTTCTCCGGCTGCCCAGGGCGATCGCGATGGGCCTGGCAATCCTGTCCCTCATTATCAACTGGTCTATCGCCATGGTGCGAAGCCAGGGAACGGTGTTTGAGAACGTGCAGCGGGTTTTCCTGGAGGGATTCCAGCTTCCCTGGCTCACGGTAATTGGCAAGACCGCATCGCAGTATGCTCCCTGGCTCAAAACCGTATCGCCGACGTTCGTCCTGGTACTGACGGCCGCTCTGGTCTACGTAATCTGGAAGATCGACGATCCCTGGAGCCCCTGGGATCGAGCGGAAACCGGGGGCAGGCGGACAATCGACATGAACTAGTTTGGTATCAAACTTGCCCGTTTGATCACCAGCTTCAGCTGCATAAGATCACTAACTACAATGGGTTGGCTGGATCTCCCGGATTTTGACGGGTCGTCCATCGAGTATTTACGGGTGTAGTGTTGCGCGCACGCACCAATTCATTGGGCGGCACATCCTCAGGCGGGCGAAACCGAGGCCAGGCAAATATGAACCAGATGGCGGAGACATCACCGGCTGACTTGCAGAAGCCCCTGGTTGATCTCGTGTTTCCTGTGCTCAATGAAGCGCACGTGCTCGAGAAGAGTGTGACTGCGGTCCGCCAGTTTCTGGCCGAGCATCCATCCTGGCGGTGGCGGGTGGTGGTGGTCGACAATGGCTCGACCGATGGAACCGATCGCGTCGCGCAGGAGCTGGTCGCCCGATTTGACAATGTGCGATTTGTCCAGCTGCCTCAGCGGGGCCGTGGCCGGGCATTACGTCATGCCTGGACCCAGAGTGATGCTGACGTGATGTGTTATACCGACGTCGATCTTTCCACCGAGCTGGCGGCGCTGCCCAAGATGGTGCGGGCGATTCTCGAGGACGGTTATGACCTCTCGACCGGCTCGCGGCTGATGCGCGAATCGCGGACGCAGCGCGGGTTCAAGCGTGATTTCATCTCCCGTAGTTATAATGTCTTCATCAAGTGCGTCCTCTTTACCTCGTTCAGCGATGCCCAATGTGGCTTTAAGGCCGTGAGCAAGGAGGCGGTTGCCGGCCTGGTGCCACAGATCAAGGATCAGTCGTGGTTCTTCGACACCGAGCTGCTGGTGCTGGCGGAGAAACAGGGCTACCGGATCAAGGACATTCCGGTAATCTGGATCGAGGACGACGACAGTCGAGTCAAAATCGTCAAGACGGCGTGGGAAGACATCAAGGGAGTTTTTCGTCTTCGCTGGAAGCTCTGGCGCCAGATGTTCATGCCGGCCGCGCAGCGGGCGACCGTAAAGCGAGCGGCATCGTAACTCGAGACCCGGGCACACCCTACCCTGAGAACGCGCCGGTGCCCGGGACGGAGCGGAATCGCTCCGTATTTATCACTGGCGGCACTGGGTTCATCGGTCGCCACGTCCTCGCCGCTTTGCGCCGGGAGGGATGGTCCAACGTCACCTGCCTCACCCGGCAACTCCCGCCCTCCCTACCGAGTTCCGATCCAGATCCTGGGTGGAAATATCTACTGGGCGATCTCGCCCATCCCGAGACGTACGCCTCGAGCCTCGCCGGGGTCGATGTCGTCGTGCATCTCGCCGCCGCGACGGGCAGTGCTTCCAATGATGCGCTCAGGCGGATCAATGTCGAGGCGACGGCCATGCTCCTTCAAGCCTGCGAAAGCCAGGGCGTCCGCCATATCCTTTACGTCAGTTCCATCGCGGCCAAGTATCGCGATCTTGAGGGGTATGCCTACGGGCAGTCGAAGGTGGCAGCGGAGGCGGCCGTGCGGCAGAGCGGCCTCGAGTACACCATCCTTCGACCGACGATCGTGCTGGGCACCGGAAGTCCGATCTGGCAGAAGCTTCGGACGCTGGCCACTGCCCCGCTGATCGTGGTCTTTGGCTCCGGGCAGACCCGGGTGCAACCGGTGGATGTCGAGGATGTCGCCCGGGGTATTCTTGCCATCCTGCGACGTTTCCGTTTTGCCAGCGAAGTGATCGAACTCGGCGGCCCCGAAGTGCTGACCTTCGAATCGCTCATGCGGAGGATCCGCGCGGCAAGCAGAGGAGGGAACGGTCAGGCACCCATTGCCCGTCTTCCTGTTTCCCCGCTCCGGCACCTGCTCAAGATTGCGGGTGTGTTCCTGGGCGCGAAGCTGCCAATCAGCCCCGGCCAGCTCTCCCCTTTTCTGAACGACGGCGTGGCCGATCCCAGCGATCTGGCCACGGAGTTAAAGCCGCAGATGCGACCTCTCGACACTCTGCTGCAGCGGCTGGCCAGTGTCCGCTGAGGCTTCTCCGGCTCTATCCGGCCTCGACCGGGAGAGCCTGATATTCACCCGCTATATCACTGGGCGCGGCCCGACCGATTATGTCGTCCGCAAGTACCAGGATGGGCACCTTGCCATCCCATTTCGCCGCGAACAGGCCACCGATCCCCTGGACGCGGCCCTCGTACTTTTTTCGCGTCGCGGCGGTGGATTCGTCCGGGTTGCCGATGCATATGCCCGAGTGTTCCGGCCCCACGGTATTCTCCGACAGAAGCTGACTCTTCTCCTCGCTGTCCTTGAGCACGCCCCCCCATTCTATCCGGACCTGACGAGTGGAATGGTCGCTGGGAGCGTGCCTGGTGCCGCTGCTCGAATCACCCTGAGCCTGCTGGGATTCGCGGGGTCTCTGTGCGCGGGTCTGGTTCTCATCGGTCCGTTGCATCTCCTGCTCCGATTGCGCAATGGAAACGGAGCAGCTCGATGAGTACAGTTCTGATTGTTGGATCAGGCGCCACCGGGGTCCATTTCGCGATGACGTCGCTGGCCAGGGGGCATGATGTTCTGATGCTCGATGTGGGACATGAGCGCCCCGCCGCCGTTCTTCCCGATGCGGATTTCAACGGGCTCAAGGAAAATCTCGACGATCCGGTTTCCTATTTTCTTGGGCCCCACGGCGAAACCGTGGTCTATCCAAGTCGGGAGGCAAAGTTTTACGGATTTCCCCCCAGCAAGTCCTACGTGTTTGCCAGCCCTGCGCGATTCTCGACCCATTCGAATGGGTTTGAGCCGGTCACGTCGTTCGCGGCCGGCGGACTGGCCGAAGCGTGGACTGGCGGTGTCTATTCGCTGAACGATGCGGAGCTGGCTGAATTTCCCTGCAACTATCAGGACCTGGAACCTCACTACCAGGAAGTAGCCCGGCGCATCGGAATTAGTGCCGCGAACGATGACATCGCTCGCTTCGCGCCCTTCTCGCCCGAATATCAACCCCCGCTCGACCCGGACGAACACTCGAGACTTCTGCTCCGCCGCTACGACAAGACCCGCGCGAGCCTCAACCGCCAGGGATTCTTCCTTGGCCGGTCGAGAGTGGCGGTGCTGAGTCGGGACCTGGGCGACCGGAAGGCGTGTGACTACCTCGGTCGATGCCTGTGGGGCTGTCCCCGCGAATCGCTCTACGCGCCCGGCGCGACCCTGCGGCAGCTGCGGGCCCATCCCCGCTTCCGCTATCAACCAGGGGTCTACGTCGAGCACTTTACCCGGCAGGAGGGACGGGTAACAGGCGTGGTAGCGACTCCAGTTGGTGGGGGTGAGACGGTCACGTTCACGGCCGATGAGTATGTGCTCGCCGCGGGGACCCTTTGCACCTCCCGCATTGTGCTCGAATCGGTCTATCGTTCAACCGGCCAGGTGATGGAACTGAGCGGACTGATGGACAACCGCCAGATGATGATTCCTTTCATTACTTTGAGGATGCTGGGCCGCCCGGTCGCGACGCATAGTTACCAGTTTCACCAGATTGCCCTCGGAATGACAGGGAATCGGCCGGACGAGTACGTACATGGCCAGGTCACGGCGCTCAAGGCCGCGGCGATTCACCCTATCGTCCAGAGCATGCCGGTGGATATGCGTTCGGCCCTCGGCATTTTTCGCGCAACGCATGCCGCGCTTGGCGTGGCGAACGTATGGTTGCATGACCGGCGCCGGGCCGAGAACGTCCTGACGATTCAGCCGGAAGGGGACTCGGGGCGCACGAAACTCGTCATTCGCTACACACCGGACGCCGAGGACGGCGAGCGAGTGCGGCGAGCACTTCGATCGATGCGGAAGGCGCTCTGGAAGCTGGGTGCGATTATCCCGCCCGGCATGACCAAGATTCTGCCCCAGGGCGCCAGCATCCATTACGCTGGCACGATGCCGATGTCCCCGGTGGCGAAGCCGTTGACGGTGTCGCCCGATTGTCGCAGTCATGACTTTGCCAACCTCACACTCGCCGATGGAGCTACATTCCCGTTCCTGCCGGCGAAAAATCTTACCTACACACTCATGGCAAACGCCGTGCGAATCGCTTCAAATTTGTAGGTCGCCCGGGCCGGGTCACCGACCGGTAGTGGTCACGCTCCCCTGTGACGGCTATTGAGATGATCCGTGGTGCTCGCTCCACTGGAGTTACGTCGGGTTCGTTGAGGCATCTCCAATGTGTTGATTGATTCCAGTTTTTATCAGTGACTATCCCCGCGGAGTCTATGCTGCTTTCCGTCATGGTAACGGTTGTCGATGGTGGCGACACCCTGGTTCGATGCCTAACCGCCCTTACGCAACAGGAATCCGCGCCGCCACTGGACGTGGTGGTTCCCTACGACGACAGCCTAGTCGGCATGGACGCGATCGCGGCGCGCTTTCCGGCGTTCCACTTTGTCCCCCTGGGAACGATCACAACCACGCGCCCGAAATTCGGACCCGCCGGACAGCATGAGCTGTTTGATCGTCGTCGGTCGGCTGGACTCGCCCGTACTCGGGGTGATCTTGTCGCCATCGTGGAGGATCGAGGCGTTCCTCGCCGGGACTGGGCTCGCAACCTGACCGCTATTCATCAACGCCTGGATCACGCGGTGATCGGAGGCGGCGTGGATAATGGACGCGATCGCGTGCTTAACTGGGCGGTATATTTCTGCGATTTCGGCCGCTATCAACTGCCGCTCGACCCCGGTCCGCGCGAATATGTGACCGACGTCAATATTGGCTACAAGCGGCGGGCCCTGGAGCAGACGCGAGAACTCTGGAAGGAGCGATATCACGAAACCACGGTACACTGGGCGCTCGCCCGGGCGGGTGAGACGTTGTACCTGTCCAATGAGTTCGCGGTGGACCAGATGCGGGATGACCTTACGATCGGCCGCCTGGTCTCGGAGCGGGTTGGGTGGGGGCGACTCTTTGCCTATACGCGGGCGAGAGAAAGCGGGCTCGGAAAGAGGCTGGTGCTGGCCGCCATCGCGCCCGCGCTCCCGTTGCTGCTCTTCTACCGCCTTGCCCGGCATCAGCTGGCGAAAAAGGTAACGATCGGCAAGTTCATCGTTGCATCTCCCGTCGTGTTGCTGCTGCTCGCCACCTGGTCATTGGGAGAGATGATCGGGTATATCACGGGCAAGCCGTGACCGATTACGGCGAATGGCGTATGGCAATGTGATCGTTGCTGATTATATCGTCCGCCGACAGGATGTTGACAGCATTGATTCCGGAGCCCGTCGGGATGGGCGCCGTCACATTGCCCTACGCGATACGCCATAGGCCATGATTACTGCCCGTTTTGAACCAATCTTCATCGTTGGCGCTCCCCGCAGCGGAACCACCCTCCTGCGGGCCATGCTCAACCGGCATCCTCGTATCGGGCTCTGCGACGAGACGTATTTCTTCTATTACGTGTTTATCCGGCGCAAAGCCTTCGGCGACCTCGCCGAGGAATCGAACCGCCGCCGCCTGATCGACAGCTATTTCGCCACGTCACGAATGCGGCGCCTCAAGCTGGACCTTGATGCGCTCCGCGATCGCCTGATGCTCGAAGGAACCGACTACCAGGCCTTCTTTGCCAGCGTTATTCAATTCTACGCGGATTCCCAGTGGAAGGTTCGGCCCGGAGAGAAGACCCCGCACCACGCGTGGAATACCGCCGAGTTACTCGAGTGGTATCCAGAGGGGCGCGTCATCCATCTCCTCCGCGATCCTCGCGATGTTACCGCTTCGTTGTTCAACGTGCCCTGGGGACGTCGCAGTGCGGCCGCTAATGCGGCGCTCTGGGTGAGCCTCACGCTGGCGGCCGAGAAATCGAACGGGAATCCTCGCTACCTGAGAATTCGCTACGAGGACCTTGTCGCGAACCCGGAAGCCGGGCTGGAAGAGATCTGCCGGTTCATCAACGAACCTTTTACCCCCATAATGCTTGATGCGGGGAAGCCAGCGAAAACCGACAAGCCCTGGTTCGAGCGGGCCCAGGGTGCCTTGAGCAAGGATCGATCAGGAGCGTGGAAGGACCAGCTTTCTCCGGACCAGATCCGCCTGATCGAAACCGTGGCTGGCCCTGTCATGCGGCAATTTGGTTACCAATCGTCGCTCACGCCGGCGAGCACGGGGTTGATGCTGCGAGGACGGGCCCATCAGGTTGCGGAGGATATGAAAGAACGCATTGTCCGGGCGCCTCGTCTCTGGTACTTCTGGGCTCGGCCGCGGGACCTGGCAGGAGAGGAGAAGTGGGTGGACCGTTAACAGGCAGGAGAAAGTAACTGAGAGGAGAAAGGCAGGCGAAAAGGAAGAGACAGCCGAAAGTAAAGGCGCGGAACCGATGGTGCGGAGTTCGAATCGGGAGTGTGTGAGCCGAGTATTCTCAATGTCATTGAGTTACGTTGAGCAACTCTCAGTTGGTTTCTTTAAGTTTCTGATAGTCTATTTTGTCGGTCGAGGTCCTTGGCAGCGCTTCGAGAAAGGTAAACACGTCGGGTACCATATACTTCGGCAACGTTTCCATACAAAACTGTTTCATCTCGATGATACTCGGCGCCTTTCCGTTCTTGATGGAAAGGAATGCCTTGATCCTTACTCCCGCGTCTCTGTCGGGTAGCGCCACGACGGCCACTTCTTTCGCTTGCGGATGGGTCGCCAGGCCGGCCTCAATCTCGCCCAGCTCGACCCGGTAGCCACGCCGCTTCACCATCCGGTCCCGCCGTCCGTGGAAGATATAGTCCCCGTTCGGCTCCTCCACGACCAGGTCTCCCGTGTGATACCATTTCTTGCCATCGGGGTCGACCATGAAGGCTGCGGCGTTCTGTTCCGGGAGATTCCAGTATCCGATCATGACGCCGGGTCCCCACACGACCAGCTCTCCCTCCGCGCCCCGCGGTACAGTCGATCCGTCCAGGTCGACCACCTTGCACTCGAGGTGCTCACAGGTCTTTCCAATCGGGAATGGCTCCGTGCGCTCCGGCGGTATCTGGGCAGGCACCTCGTAATAGGTGCACACGTTCGTCTCGGTGGGGCCATACAAATTGAAGTAACGGGGATGAGGCCAGAGCGCGTGCAGCGCGCGCAGCTGCGGTACTGGAAAGACCTCGCCCGCAAAAAAGACAAATCGGAGTGCGGAATAGTCGTGGCGGGCAAGTTTGCCGTACTGCGCCAGCAGGCTCAGAATCGAAGGCGTCGAGTACCATACCGTGATGCGCTTCTCCGCGATCAGCGGAGCGAGATTGAGCGGGTCCTTCCCCAGTTCCTCGCCAATCAGGATCAGCGTCGCGCCGTGCTTGAGCGGGACGTAGATGTCGAGGATCGAGAGGTCAAAGTGAAGCGGGGCGTGTGAGGAGAAGCGGTCTTCCGGAGTGGGGAGAAAAACGGCCGAGCACCAATCGACGTAGCTGACCGCACAGCGGTGGGTCAGCATGACGCCCTTCGGCTTGCCGGTCGATCCCGACGTATAAAGGATATACGCCAGGCCGTCGGGTCCGGGATCGGCGCTGGCGACTACGGGCGCCGGGTTTTTCTCGTCCTCCGCCTGGAGCAGTCGTGACAGAGGCAGAACCCCGTCGCGGGGCTCATCGATGATGAAGAGCGGTGGCACCGACCCCAGGGCGGTCAGCTCCCCCGTCAGCTCATCCGCCAGGCGTCGTTCAGTGATAATGACACGTACGGAGCAGTTGTTGAGAATGTAGGCGCAACGGGGAGCGGGGGCGCCCGGATCAACCGGCACGTAGGCTGCGCCAGTCTTCAGAATGCCGAAGATGGATACGATGGCGTCAATGGATTTGGCCATGTAGAGACCGACACGATCTCCCGGCTTCACCCCCATCCCGGCCAGCCTGTCACGAAGCTTATCTGACAGGCGCGCCAGGTCCTGGTAGGTCATCGTACCCTTGCCAGGATCATCTACCGCGGTGCGATCGGGGAACCGGTGCGCCGCGGTTTCCATCATCCGGTGCAACGTGGTATCGCTCACGTGCGGGCGACCACCTTGGATTGTACCAGGGCCGCGATGGCCGGCAGGGTTCCCAGGTTTGCCGCGTCGACTTCGTGCGCCTGGAGTTCAATCCCGTATTGCTGCTCGATAAACGAAACCAGCTCCAGTGTCGCCAGCGAGTCCAGGACGCCGCCGGTGATGAGCTGCGTACTCTCGGTCAACGCCTTGGGGTCTTCTCCGGGAAGGAATGTCTTGAGAATGTATTCCTTCACCGTTCGCATGATCTCGTCGTTGGTCACTGCTCCTCCTGGTTGGTAAGGGAAACTGTGGATGTTGGTTTGAGCCCGAGTCCCAGTGTATCGCCGAGGGAAACCAGCTGTCCGTACAGGGCATCGGCCAGCAGCCGGTGGCCCAGCTTGTTGGGGTGGCGATCCCACTCGGCCAGCATCAGGCTCCCGGGATCGTGACCTTTCGGCGCATTTCGCAAGTCAACGACGATGTAACCCAGGCTGTCGGCGTAGCGGATCAGCGGCTGTTCAGGATCCGAAGGCTCGTTGATGGCATCCAGGACCAGCAGCACGATCGGAATTCCCCGCGCGCGACAGGCCTCGGCCATCTGCCGGAAACTCCATTCCAGCATGGCGTTGGCGTAAGGCCAAAGCTGGCGCTTGGCGCTGGCTTCCCGGGTCGTACGGGTGACCCCGGATTTCAGGATGTAGCCCTGAAGTTCCGGATAAGGAATCTCCGTGCCGCGAAGGACGGCGCCCGTAACATAACGCAGTGCGGTAGGCGGGTCGGAAGCAGGATGAAAGGTGATCATAACCGCGTCAGGATCAAATTCGAGTGCCCGCTGGTCCAGCATGGCAACCTGCTGAGGAAGCGTAAACGCGGCAACGCCGAAGTTGAGGATTTCGTAGCGCTGGTGCCTGTCACCACGGTGTTCGCGATTGAGCCGTTCCTCGACCAGGGCTTCGAACGTTTCGCCCTCCCCAACACCGGGGCCCATCACATCGGATGGTCCCAGCAGGGTTACGCGCCAGGTTCCCGGCGCCTTGGCGTGCTCGTAATCACGGTCGTGCATTCCCCATCGATTGGTCTGGAATTCCCGTTCCTTGAACACCGTGCTGATGGACGGAATCAGCTCCCCACCCAGGAAATCGTCGCGCCCCCGAAACGCGGCGGTTTCGGTGATACGGAGGTTATCGGGTTCGCCTTCCTTGACCTCCCACAGCTGGCTTCCCAGCTGATTACCGTTGTCCACTTTTTCATAGTAGCCGCGGAGGAGAATGGCATTGTCCCGCTGGTTGAGACGATTCTCCTGGATCGTCTGAACCACCGCCACCGTCCTGGGACTCAGGCGTTGATAGATCCGAGGCTGCCCGACGACAAAGATGAGGGAAAGCGCTCCGGTCGTCAGCAAGGCGGGGCGAAAGAGTCCTGCCGGTTTCCTGGCTGACAGGTCCGGCGCTCTCCAGGGTAGCCCGGCCATCGCCAGGTAGCCGATGAGGGAAACGGCCACGATCGCGGTGCCCCTCGCCGGCCAGACTGATAGCGTGGACCACATCGCGAGCCACTGATCCACCGAGTCCGCCGTCCAGAACGACCAGACGGTCATGAGGAGGCCCATGGTGAGGAAGGCGTTGAGCGACCGCCTGGCGCTCCAGCCGGCCTGGCCTGTATCGGTCATCCGACGGCGGCCCGGTTTCGCTTCCTTGAGGGACTGGTAAATAACCAGTGATCCGAGGATGACGTAGAAAAGCATATCCTGGAAGGTGAGCAACAGGCCGCCTCGCAGCCAGAACCACTGCACCGCGTGGAGCGCCCACGTCATGACAAACACCGCGACAAGCGCCAGGGCGATGGCTTTCCGATTTCCCGTCCTGCGAAGGCGAAAGAAGCTGGGGTAATACACCAGCTTCATCATGAAATCCTTGAAATAGATATTCATCCGCCGCCAGAGATCGGTGAAGCTCTGGCAGAACAACCAGAAGTGATTCGTTTCGGGAAGCCGGAAACCGAACAGGTGGAGGATGCCGACGGCGATGTGGTACATGCCTGAAACGCGCAGGTACAGAATGAATGAGGAAAAAATATACTCGATGACCTGCGGTCCGGTTCGTACCTCCGCCAGGTCAAGCGTGAGATAGTGATAGACCAGGCGATAGGCGATGAGATGGAGCAGGCCACGGAGGATCCATTGCATCCCGCGCTGGTAAATCTGCCACTCGTCCTCGTCGTAGTAGGTTCGGATGAACGTCTTGTAGTCCACGACAGGAAAAAGGGGGAATGCCGTGTTCGGAAGCATGAAGAAGTAGGCTATGATCTGGGCTGGACTGCCGGCCTTCTCCGAATGGTTCAGATCGTACAGGTAGATGGCCATCCGGAACATGAACATCGAGGCCAGGACAGGCCAGATTGCCAGTGGAATGCCCGAGGGCAATAACCGGGTGCGAAAAGCAGCGAGGAGGATTGCGGCTCCAAGAATCAGGCCCAGGCGGAGACCAAACCGGGCGGGCAAGTGGCAGAGCACCAGGAGGAGCCCGCCCAATCCCAACACCCAGAGCCCGTTTCCAATGCCCAGCACGACCAGTGTACCCGTCAGGGAGAGGAGCGCAAAAAAGGGCAGCCGGTACACTGCGGGAAGCGCGACATGAAGGACGAAGCCGCCGAGGACCAGCAGGGACAGGTTGTAGAAGGCCCGGCTTTCGATCTGGAACTGGCGAACAATCAGCACGGCAAGCCCTAACTGCAGGGTGGTCGCCAGCAGTCGGCTCAGGGTCGTCCAGTTGAGGAGGTGAGTCGCCCGCTCTCGAGCGACGACCATTGCGCCTGTCGCCATACCAGACCTTTCCTGCGCAAATAGCGGGTTCGCTAAGGAATCAGCTTGAGTGTCGAGTCAGCGACCATCTCATCAAAGAGGCGATCGGCTATCAGGCGATGACCCAGTGCATTGGGGTGCTTGTCCCAGGAGGCGAGGAGCAGAGTTGACGGGTCGTGTCCGTCGTAAATCCCCCGGACGTCGAAGATGTGAAACCCCGTCGTGCGGGCATAATCGATGGACGCGTTCGGTATTTCCGAGCGCTCTGCCGGCAAGTCGCGAACGAACATCCCGACAGGGATTGCGAGGGAATCGCCCATGGCTTTGACCCGGCCGAGCGCCCATTGCACTAACTCGGGGCCGAACGGTTTCATCCGGCGGAAGGCGTCAGGCTGCTGCATGCCACGGCGAACTCCCGACCGCTTCACGATGTCTTTCAGCTCCCGGTACGGAATCTCTTTCCCAAAACGGGCAAGGTTCGCCAGGTATTGAAACGAGAAGCGTGATTCGGAAATCGGATGGTAGGAAACAAGAATCATGTCCGGCTGGAACCTGACGACCCGCTCGGTGAGCATCTGCATCTGTTGCAGCATGCTGTACGACACGACGGAAAAATTCAGGATCTCATACCGACGGCCGCCAGCATGGGATGCCTGGTTGAGCCGATCCTCGACCAGGTTCTCGAAGGTCTGGGAGTCGGCTACTCCGGCACCCATGACATCCGAAGGCCCGAGGATGACGATTCGGTAGGTTCCTGCTGGTTTGTTAACCGTATAATCACGATCGCGCATGCCCCAACGATTGATGTTGAGGACTTCTCCCTTGAAGTCGGCGTGAGACCGGGGTACCAGCTCGCCACCGAGGAACGTATCGAGCTCGCGGTAGACCGCGGTCTGGGTCAACGGTACCCAGTCCTGGGGGCGATCCGCGTTCGCCTGGCGCAACTCGCCGCCGTCCGCCGCACTGGTATGCACGTTGAGCTGCTCATAGTAGCCGCGATGCTGGGAAGCCGCATCGCGCTCGTTGAGCTTTGTTTCGCGAAGAGACTGGGTGAACTGAGTCACGGAGTGACCGAACAGGTTGGTAACGCCTGGCATACCGATGAGCAGAAGCCCGGCGCACAGGCTCACCGTCTGAACATCCTGTCGCGCCCAGATGGACGTGCTTGTCGCCTGGGGTTTGAGACTCTGGACAGTCCAGGGAAAACCAGTGAAAATCAGCGCGGCGACCAGGATTCCCCCGGCCAGGACGAGCGTGTGAGTGTCAAAGCGGGTGGCCATGGCCCAGAGGGAAACGAAATCGCCAATCGATGAGCTGTCCCAGAGGGCCCACAGGGTCGAAAAGAGGGCGAAGAACCCGACGGTGCGGAGCGCGCGCGCCAGGCTCCATCGGCGGACAACCGAGGCCCGAACGCCGGCCGCGGTCCTCCGGCTCTCGCGCAGCATTTCGTACAGCATGAACCCGCCGATCGCCCCCCAGAAGGCAATGTCGGTCTGGGTAATGGGGAACTCGCCCCGAATCCAGAACCACTGGTAGGAATGGAGCAGCCAGGTGAGGAAGAACACCAGGATGGTCGCGCCGATCAGCGCCATGGTCCCGCCATATTTGCGAAACCGGAAAAAGCTGGGATAGTACACCAGCTTCATCATGAAGTCTTTCCAGTAAATGTTATTCCGGCGCCAGATCTCGGTGAAGCCGGAGGCCAGGAAGTAGAGATTGTTCGCGGGTGGCATTCTCCAGCCGTACAGGTGGAGGACGCCGACAATAATGTGAAATTGACCGGATACCCGGACATAGACGAGGTACGTGGAAATAACGTACAACATCAGGTCGCCCAGGTTGGACACTTCGGCGGGATCTCTGGCGACGTAGTAATACACGTAGCGATAAATCAGGAGGTGAAGCAAACCCCGGGCGATGTAGCGGAGGCCAGCCTGGTAGGTTTTGTACGCATCCTGATCGTAGTAGGTCGTGTCGAACGTCTTGTAGTCCACCACGGGGAAGAGGGGGAACGAGACATTGGGAAGCATGAAGAAGTAGGCCAGCGCCCGCTGGGGCGAGACTTTGGTCGGATTGTGCCGCAGGTGGTGGAGGTACACCATCAGGCGAAACATGAACATCGAACCCAGCACCGGCCACACGGAGAGCGAGAAGGGCAGCGTGAGCC
Source organism: Gemmatimonadota bacterium (assembly GCA_039931815.1). GTDB lineage: Bacteria > Gemmatimonadota > Gemmatimonadetes > Gemmatimonadales > GWC2-71-9 > DASYPP01. The sequence continues at coordinate 4,394 of JBDTRF010000002.1, read as the reverse complement.
AGCCGATGCGCGTGGCCGCCAGACCGGCACCCGCGAGAATGACGAGCGTAACCCGGGACCACCAGGACATTGGCAGATGGCAGACCGCGATGAGACCGAGGCCGATCCCGATCATCCACAGCCCATCGTGCAGCCCGAAAATCACGCCGATGCCAAGCAGCGAGATCAGAATAAACCAGGGCTGGCGAAGCGCGCGTGGAAGGACGGCATTGATCACAAAGCCAGCCGACGCCAGCAGGATCATCCGGTTAAATGCCGGACCCTCGAAATGAAAAAGGCGGATAACGAGCAGGGCCAGGCCAAGCTGGGCCGAGAGCCCCAGCAGGCGAATGGCCTCGATCAACGCCGTCCGGCTGCGAACTTCCTCGCCTGGCGTGGCGGTGAGACTCCCAACCGTCATGGCTCTGGTTCCTTGAGTAGCACGTTTCCCTGCGGCTCCGATCCATCGCGGAGACGCCATGTGCATCGAATGTGAAATGGAGGTGCTGGTCGGCGGATCTGGAAATATTCCAGTGACAGTCGCGCGGCCGGCGCTCTGACGTACCCTGCCTACCTGGGACTGATAGCCTGACCCGTTTCTGCTACCACCGTGCCACGGTGTGAGCAGCATCACAATTAAGTGTAACCTAATTTGTAGTAATGATTTACCGTGGTCTTATCCGGCTGATTCTGGCCGATAATTACCCCGCATGTTGCGATTTGCCCACACCACGTGGCCTAGAGCCCGAGGTGGCGGGCGATCAGGGTTCTCTGGATCTCGGACGTGCCCGAATAGAGGGTCCCCCCGACCGAGTCTCGGAGATCCCGTTCCACTTCATATTCGGTGGTAAACCCGTAGCCACCGTGGATCTGAACTGCATCGAGGCAGGACTTTACCCAGGCTTCGCTCAGGTAGAGTTTGGCAATGGCAGCATCCTCGCCCTGGTGGGCGCCGGTCCCCTGCTGTTTGCTCCACGCCGCTTTGTACAGGATCAGCCGGGCGGTCTCCATCCTCACCTTCATATCCACCATCTTGTTAGCGACGGACTGAAACTGTCCAATGGGATGCCCGAATTGACGGCGCTCCTGGGCATACCGGATGGAGGTTTCCAGTTGACGCTCCATCGACCCGAGGTAACTCGCCAGAATGCAGCCTCGCTCCCACTCCATTGAATCATTAAAGACCGCTCCTCCTCGACCTTCTCGGCCAATCCGATTCTCCAGAGGAATAACGCACCCATCCATGACGACTTCGGCCATGGGAGAAGTGCGCAGGCCCATTTTCTCGATCTCTTTGCTCACGGTTAAGCCTGGCGTCGAGCGTTCGACCAGGAAGCCCGTCAAGCCCAGAAAACCCTTGCTTCGGTCCATTGAGGCGAAGATCAGGAAAAGGTCCGCGGCGGGCCCGTTGCTTACAAAAGTCTTGGTCCCGTTCAGCACGTACGTCTCCCCCTGGCGCTCAGCCGTGGTCCGGAGTGCAAAGGCATCGGACCCTGAGTCGGGTTCGCTCATGCCATGGGCACCGATCCATTCCCCACGATTGAGAAGAGGGAGGTATTTTGCCTTGGCCGCATCCGAGCCAAACTTGAAAATTGGCATCTGGACACTCCACATCTGGGCGGCCAGACCAAAGAGCAGGCCGTTATCCTTGCAGCCATATCCCAGCGCTTCCATGGCCAGGATGGTGGTCAGGATGTCGCTTCCGGCGCCCCCGTATTCCTCGGGGAAGGGGAGGCCCTGGATGCCGAACTCGCCACATCGGGACCACATCCGGCGGGAGAATTCGCTGGTCCGGTCCCGGCTGATCAGGTCGTCCTGCAGGGCCTTATGGGCAAAATCGATGACCGCCTGCCTGAATTCGAGTTGTTCGCTCGACCAGGAGAAATCCATGGAAACCTCTGGGTTGTTTGCGGGTAGGTATGATCAGGGAGTTTCGTGCAGGACTCATACCCCAATACCGATAAGTCGCTGCGGGGGCTGATTTTCTCTTTCAGTTTCATTTGAGAGCTAAGGCACATTTTGTGCTATTTCCAGTCGGGTCGGAGCGGATCAGCCGGCAAATCGAGCCACCATATCGGGAAGGTACCCCCACTGGCAAGTGAGTCCCCTTGACTTGCCCGCAGGGACCTGCGGTGTTGCTGGTGAGCAACATCTGTTGCCGATTGCCTTTCCCCCTGGTTCGCGCCTGAAGCATCAAGGGGTGTATCCGACCTTCTATTTTACTGGTAGCACGTGGGGCTGGGAGGCGAACGGGTATCGCCAGCGCTGTGTGCAACTCGCCATACCAGGAACATGTATCACCTCACTTCGCGGAGACCAAAGATGAAGGTCGAAAAGTTTGACGTGGTCATCATGGGAGGAGGACCCGGTGGCTCGAGCTCGGCAGCCATGCTCGCCCCCGAGGGCCTGCGTGTCCTGGTGCTCGAACGGGAACGCTTTCCCCGGTTCCATATCGGTGAGTCTCTCCTTCCCGGGATTTGGGACTTGTGGGAGAAGATTGGGGCCGTCCCGGCCATCGAGAGCGCGGGGTTCCCTCCCAAACAGGGCATCATGTTCGGGATGTTCAACCAGCCTGAGGATGTCAAGCTCCTCACGGCCGAATACCCCGAGGTGTTCCGACGAACCTACGCGTACCATGTCGAACGGGCGAAGTTTGACGAGATCCTGCTGAACAATGCCCGCAAGCGTGGCGCCGAAGTCCGGGAAGAATGGACGGTCAAGGAAGTGTTGTTCGAGGGGGACCGGGCCGTGGGTGTCCTGGCTGGCCCCAACGGGGAAGAACCGCATCGGATCGAGGCGAAAATGGTCGTCGATGCGACCGGCCGTGATTGCCTTATCGCACGCCGCATGGGCTGGAGAAAGCCCGATCCCGCGCTCAACAAGATTGCCCATTTCACCCACTTCCATGGCGGCTATCGCCGCGATCAGCGGGACGTGCTCACCAACGTATCGGATATCCTTCCCAACTCGACCGCCACCGACATCCACACCATTGAGGGTGGCTGGATCTGGTATATCCCGCTGAGCGGGGACGTGGTCAGCGTGGGAGCCGTGCTGGACGCCAAGTGGGCCGGCCACATCAAGGGGCCGCAGGAGCGGTTTGACTACGCGATCTCGAAATGTGACAAGATTCGGGACTGGTTGCAGGGCGCGAAACAGGAAATGCAGATGCATACCATTTCCAACATTTCATATCTCAATGAATCCTTCGTCGGGAACGGCTTCGTCCTCATCGGGGATGCGGCCATGTTCGTAGACCCGATTTTCTCGGCGGGCGTGACGCTTGCCACTCGCGCCGGAGTGTATTCGGCCGAGTGCATTCTCGATTGTTTCAAGCACAACGACTTCAGCGCCGAACGGCTGCGGCCATACGAAAAGCGGATCAAGCATCCGATGCTGTCGATTTTCCGGATGATCTACAACTGGTACAGCATTCTCGACAAGAAGGAAGCTAACAACATCATCAGCCGGGCCCGCCAGATCCCCCTGCTGCGCGAGCGATTTATCGTGCTGCTGAGCGGAGGGTATGAGCGTATGGACCTTGAGCGCATCCTTTCCGCGGCGGGTGAGAATCCCGAGGATGCCGCTACGTTTGGCCCCGAAAGCCTGATTGGCAAAACCGGGGGAACTCCGGTCGCCTGAACGATTACACGCCTCCATCACGCATTTGAGGAGACCATGATGCACGAACAGCCGGATTTCGATGTTGGTATTGTCGGCGGCGGCCCAGCGGGCGGCGCACTAGCCTCGTATCTCGCCAAGGCGGGCAAGAAGGTCATCGTGTTCGAGCGAGACCTCTTTCCCCGCCATCATGTCGGCGAATCCCTGGTGCCTTCCTCGACCCGGGTCTTTCGGGATCTCGATTTTCTCCCCGTCATGGAGAAAGCAAAATTTCCCCACAAGTTTGGCGCCGTCTGGACTGCCACCGGCGGCAATCGGGCCTATGAGCACGGGTGGGATGGCCTGGAAGCCGACTGCGTCGCCGACATCCGGTTCGAGGAGCGGAAGCAGGCGGGGGTAGAGCAGAACTACACGTACCACGTCGATCGCGGCAAGTTCGACAACCTGCTGCTGCAGCACGCGCAGAGCCTGGGTGCCACCGTGGTAGAGGGCGTTGGTGTCAGGGATGTCGATTTCAGCGGTCCATTTCCGCGCATGAAGTTCATGATCGGGCCGGTTGAATCCAGTGTCACCTGCAAGATTGTCGCAGACGCGAGCGGACGGAAGACGTTTCTCGGCAATCGGCTCAAACTCAAGATCATGGACAAGGTGTTCGATCAGTACGCCATTCACACCTGGTTCGACAATTATGACCGTTTGTCGACGATGAAGGGCGAGCAGCAGAAGGGGGACTACATCTATGTCCACTTCCTGCCCATCACCAACAGCTGGGTCTGGCAGATCCCGATCACCGA
>JBDTRF010000001.1:0-50923 GCA_039931815.1 Gemmatimonadota bacterium | reverse complement strand
GTGAAGTAGTAGTCGGTATCGTCCAGCGATTCCTCCTCCAGTACTTCCTTCAAATAATCCAGTTCGGCCTCAGTGATGGAGCCGATGAGATCGTCGGTGTCGGTGTTGTAGAGGTCGATCATATTCGTTGGGCGAAAGGTGGAGAGTGAAAAGTAGAGTGAGAAAGGTGAAACGTAACCAGTGACCGGTCGTACTCGTGACAAGTAATCTACGAAAACCCAAACCCGCAAGTCCGAGTCTCCATGGTAATTGTGTCGCCCTCGATCCCTACTTTGAGCTGGGTACCCCCTCTGCCCGGGCCATGGCCAGTGCCAGCATCAGGGCTCCGAGCGTCACACCGATATCAGCCACGTTAAAGACCCAGAATCGGGATGCCCCGATTCCCACGTCAATAAAGTCCACCACGCCTCGACCCGATCTGATCCGATCCAGCAGGTTTCCGGCTGCGCCGCCGGCCACAAGGGCCAGGCCGGCGATTCGGAGGCGTTGCGTCGGCGGGGTCAGCTGGTAGAGCCTCAGGATGACGGCAACGGCAATGACGGCGAAGAGCGATAACAGGAGCCTGGCGTCCGGCCCGGTCCAGAGGCTCATGGCGCTGCCCTGGTTGTATGCCAGCGTCAGTCGAACGACATCGCCCATGACGGGGTGAGAAATATTGGCCGGGGCCAGTTCCAACTCAGCCACGCGTTTGGTGGCGCAGTCGGTGAGAAGCATGCCGGCGGCCAGAGCCCAGAACCATCGAGTCCGCAGAGAATCGAAACGGCCAAATGGCATCTGAGTTCCCTGGAATGGTTACCACGCGAAGTCCTGCAACCTCGATCGACAATGGTCCCCGCTGTGTGCTCAGTGGCAAACAATCATTTTGCCATACGCTACACCGTGAATGCCATTTCTGCCCTTATCGAGGAGCCTCGGGCGCCGGGCTTAAGTGCAGCGCGATCATCTCCCACCCAAGCGATCCTCCCCGGGTATAGACGGCAGTGTACCGCCGGCGGAGGTGATTATTTCGGCCCTGGTAGCTGAACTCCCACTCCGCCAGTCCGGTGACGATGGCGACATCGCCGTGAAGGCGGGGCTTCACGTCGTCGGTCCGGAAGTACTTCATCTCAAGGCCAGCGAGCGGGCGAACATCGCCCAGTTCCCCTTCACGGTCTTTCACCTGGCCGGTGCTTCCGGTCACGACCATGCTGTCAGCGAAGAGCGCCTGGGCAAAGGCGGTATCGTGTTGCGCATAGGATTGGGCCCACCCGCTATCGAGGCGGCGCAGGGTGTTCGGATCGTTCTGGGCGAGCACTGGGCGGGTCGTGAGGGCCACGGTTCCCAGCACAAAGAGGATTCTGAGGCGAATCATCGAGTTATGTGAGTGACCCGGTTTCATGAGATGAGCTGGCGGCATCACGCGATGTTGGCGTGAGCGTGCCTCCGAATTACGTCGTCAGAAAGCCAAAGTCAAGACAGGCGGCGGCGACCAGCCAACCGTTTGTCAAGAAACACGGTCCAACAGCATTCGGGTGATCCCAAATGAAACACCGTGTCCGGGCGCACCGTCATGTAGCCAAGTCAGGGCCGGTACCATATCTTCTCCACCCCCCAGCACTCGATCGCCACCACTTCGGAGTCCCCTATGCGCCACACTCGGCGACATGGCGTCTTGACCGCCGCATGTCTGCTCTTGTCCGCGATCACGTTGCCCCTCCAGTCCCAGACCCAGGCTTCTGAGCCGGCTCAACCAACCCAGGCCCAGATTGATGCTGCCATCGCCGCGGCGGCGACCGGTCCCGATGCCGGACTCCCGCTGACCCCTGCCCGATGGGCCCGGTTTACCACGACCCACGGGACATGGATGTCGCTTGACGTGAGCCCGGACGGACAGACCATCGTCTTCGATCTTCTCGGCGATCTCTACACCCTTCCGATTGCCGGCGGCAAGGCGACTCGGCTCACCAGTGGCCTTCCGCATGATCTCGGACCCCGCTTCAGCCCGGATGGCAAGCGCGTCGCATTCGTCTCCGACCGGAGCGGTGATGACAACGTCTGGATCCTGTCCCTGGATCTCAAGGATACGGTCCAGCTGACCAGGGGCATCGGCAGCAATTACCTCAGCCCCGACTGGACGCCCGATGGAGAATACGTCGTGGTTGCGCGGGCGGCACCGCTCCAGGGCCTCGAGAAAATCTGGATGTACAACACGCGGGGGGGCACGGGCGTCCGGATGGTGGAGGGAACTCCGGGAACCCGGATGATGGGACCGGCCTTCGGCGCCACCGATCGGTACGTCTGGTATGCGGTCCGAAATGGTTCCTGGCAATACAATGCGATTCTCCCCCAGTTCCAGCTCGAAGTCTACGATCGGGACAACGGCACCCGGACCCAGATGACCGATCAATACGGATCGGCGTTCCGGCCCGCCTTGTCTCCCGATGGGAAGTGGCTCGCCTACGGTGCCCGGCACGATGCCGAGACGGGGCTTCGGTTGCGTGAACTGGCGACGGGCGAGGAGAAGTGGCTGGCGTATCCGATTCAGCGGGACGACCAGGAGTCGATCGCCAACATGGATGTCCTGCCCGGCTACTCGTTCATGCCGGATTCAAAATCCATCGTCATTTCTTACGGCGGTGAAATCTGGCGGGTTCCGGTGGATGGAACCGCGCCGTCGAAGATTCCGATGACCGTAGATGCCGAAGTCGCGATTGGCCCCGAGGTGAAGTTCCAGTATCCGATCTCGGACTCGGCCACCTTTACCATCAAGCAGATTCGCGACGCGGTTCCGTCACCGGACGGGAAGCGGGTCGCCTTCACCGCTCTCGATCGGGTCTACGTCGCCGATCTGCCCTCCGGCGCTCCGAGGCGCCTCACCACCCAGGAGACAACGGGGGAATACAACCCGATCTGGTCTCCCGACGGCCTCTCGATCGCCTATGTGGCCTGGGACGACAACCAGGGGCATATAATGAAAGTAAAGGCGACCGGGGGGACGCCGGCCCGTCTTACCCGTGTTTCTGCCTTCTATCAGCAGCTGGCATGGTCGCCCGATGGCAAGCGGATCGTCGCGATGCGTGCCTCTGATCGGGATCTCCACGAGGCGGTCGATCCCTTCATTGGCAATGGTCTTGCCGCCGAGTTTGTCTGGATCCCGGCCGAGGGCGGCGAGGTCACGGTCATCGGGCCGAGCGACAATCGCAATCGGCCGCATTTCACCAGCGATCCGACCCGGATCTACACCTACGGATTTATTCCCCCGGCCAGCGAGGGACAGCAGGGGACAGTCGCGCTGGTCTCCACCCGTTGGGATGGAACCGATCTCAAGTACCATCTTCGCGTGACCTGGCGTTTGCCGTTTGAATCCGGTTTCTGGGAAGCATCCAGGACATCCGATCTCCTTTCTCCTCGCGACTACTCCAAACAGCAGCCGCGGGAAGACGCTATTCCCCAGGCCTCGGCCGACCTGATCATGATGGCGCCGAAAGGCGACCTCGCGATGGCCCAGGTGCAGAACGATGTCTACGTGATCACGGTGCCGCGTACCGGGGGCCCGGTGCCGACGGTGCTGGTGACCAAGCCGGATAGCGCCTCGATGCCGGTGCGGAAGCTGACCGATATCGGCGGCGAGTTCGCGACCTGGGGCCCCGACGGTCGTACCATCCATTGGTCCATCGGAAACGCCTTCGTCACCTATCGGCTGGACCAGGCTTACGCAGTCGACGACAGCCTGCACCGCGCGGGCGCCGATTCCGCCACCCGGCAACATGCGGCCTACAAACCGCAGGAGCATCGATTCCTGATTCCGGCTCAGCGCGATATACCGCGAGGCACCGTGGTGCTTCGCGGCGCCCGGGTGATCACGATGCATGGGCGGGACGTGATCGAGAACGGCGACGTCGTCATCAAGGACAACCGAATCGTGAGCGTGGGGGCGCAAGGCGCGGTGCCCGCAGGTGCGCGAGTGATCGATGTGACGGGGAAGACGATCGTTCCCGGGTTCGTCGATATCCATTCCCACATGTGGCCACTCTGGGGCATTCACTGGACCCGGCCCTGGATCTATCAGGCGAACCTGGCCTATGGAGTCACGACGACGCGTGATCCGCAAACGGCGACTACGGACGTGTTGACCTATGGCGACCAGGTCGAGGCCGGCAGAATGCCGGGACCGCGGGTCTACTCCACCGGGCCTGGCGTCTTCTGGACAGAAGGGATTCGCAGCCTGGAGCATGCCCACGATGTGCTCCGGCGCTATAGCGACTATTACGACACCAAAACGTTCAAGATGTACATGTCGGGCGATCGCCGGCAGCGAGAGTGGCTGATCATGGCCGCCCGCGATCTCAAACTGATGCCGACGACCGAAGGCGGGCTCGACTATCGACTCAATATGACGCACGCGATGGACGGTTACCCCGGCGTCGAGCACACCATGCCGATTACCCCGGCCTTCAACGACGTGGTGGAACTTTTCAAGGCATCGGGCACCACTAACACTCCGACACTGCTCGTGTCGTATGGGGCGCCCTGGGCGGAGAACTACTACTACACTCACGAAAACACGGCGGGCGATGTGAAGCTGCATCACTTCACTCCCGAGGCCGAGCTCGATGCCAAGATCCGCCGCCGTAATCCGGGCCCCGGCCCCGGCGGCTGGTTCCGCGATGACGAATACGCCTTCAAACGTCACGCTATTTTCACTCGCGACCTGGTCGCGGCGGGGGGCCACGCCGGTATCGGCGGACACGGCCAACTGCAGGGTCTCGGTTATCACTGGGAACTGTGGAACGTCGCCAGCGGTGGCATGGACAACCTCGACGCGTTGAGAGTGGCCACGATCCTCGGCGCCGAGGCGATCGGGCTGGGACAGGACCTGGGCTCGCTGGAGCCGGGGAAGCTGGCCGACCTGGTCGTCCTCGACGCCAATCCGCTCGACAATATCCGCAATTCCAACACGGTGCACTTCGTCATGAAGAACGGCCGCATGTACGATGGCAACACGCTGGACGAGGTCTGGCCTCGACAGCAGGCAGCGCCCGATGAAGCGTGGAGACATACCGCTCCGGCCGCCGGCATGGTGGGTATGAAAGGAGGAGCGCAATGAGACCCTCACTCCACTGTGCTCCAGGGACGGAACCTTCTCTCACCTGTGGTCGGAGTGTATCGAGTATGGTGAACGCACAGCGCGTGAACACGTCACCGGCGAGTTCCCTTTCACCGGCTTCGGGGAAACGGGGCCGGGGGCCGGGGCTGGCACTCGCGCTCGCCACCCTCTGCACCGTCTCCGCTTTCGCCCAGGGCCCCGGTGGCAAACCCAAGCCTCCGCTCCCGCTCGAGGCCTCCCGGAAGGCGGAGTTTACCGCCACGAAGGGCACGTGGATGTCGCTCGATGTGAGCCCCGATGGCCAGACCATTGTGTTCGATCTGCTGGGGGATCTCTACACACTGCCGATCGCGGGCGGCAAGGCCACGCGCATCACCACCGGCATGGCGTTCGACGCGCAGCCGCGATTCAGCCCCGACGGACAATCGCTGGTTTTCGTCAGCGATCGGAGCGGCGGCGATAACATCTGGACTATCCGGCTCGATTTCACCGACACGACGCAAGTCACGCAGGGAAATAGCGGTCTCTACGTGTCACCCGAGTGGAGTCCTGACGGTGAGTTTCTCATCTTCAGTCACTCGAGCGGGCTCGGCGGCGCGGCCAAGCTGGAGATGGCGCGGGTGGGCCGGAAGAGCCCGATGCAGATCATCCGCGGTCCCCAGCCATTCAAGACGCTGGGCGCCGCGTTCAGCCCCGATGGCCGGTACATCTGGTATGCCGGGAGAAATGGCGACTGGCAGTACAACGCGCTCTTCCCCCAGATGCAGTTGTATCGATACGACCGTCGTGAAGGCACGTCGACCACGATGACCAGCCGGTATGGCTCGGGCTTCCGTCCGGCCATCTCGCCGGACGGGAAGTCGCTGGTGTATGGAACGCGAGAAGGATCCCAGACCGGACTTCGCATCCGGACCCTCGACACCGGTGACGAGAAGTGGCTGGCCTATCCGGTCCAGCGGGACGAGATGGAATCCCGTGCTCCCCTCGACATTCTTCCGGGCTACAGTTTCACTCCCGACTCCAGGGCGATCGTGCTCTCCTATGGCGGCGAGTTCTGGCGGGTCCCGACCGATGGCAGCCCGGCGGTCAGGATTCCGTTTGAGGCCCCGGTCAAGGTCGACATCGGACCCGAGGTCAAGTTTTCCTACCGGGTCGATACGTCGGCGACGATGAACGCGCACCAGATCCGGAGCCCGGTCACGTCGCCCGATGGAAAACTGCTGGCGTTCACGGCGTACGACCGGATGTATATCAAGGAGATGCCGAGTGGTGCGCCGCGCCGCGTTTCGACGGCCGACAATGGCGAGTTTCATCCGGCATGGTCCCCGGATGGCAAGTGGCTGGCGTATGTGACCTGGGAAGACACCGCCGGCGGGCAGATCTACAGGGTCGCCGCCGATGGCAAGACGCAACCGGTCAAGCTCACCACCACACCCGCGTTGTACTACAACCTCGCGTGGTCGCCGGATGGGCAGAAAATCGTTGCCACCCGGGGTGCCGCTCGCGATCTCAAGGATGTCTCCGGAACGTTCAATGGCCCGCTCGGTGGCGAGTTCGTCTGGATTCCCTCGACGGGAGGTGACATCACCGTCATCGCCCCGACGGGAGATCGCGATGTCGCGCACTTCAACCTGGATCAGCCGGAACGGATCTACGCCTATAGCCCGTCCGAAGGCCTGGTTTCGTTCCGCTGGGACGGCACCGATGTCAAGAAGTATCTCCAGGTCAGCGGATCCCTCCCGCCCGGTGGAGTGGCGTCGATCGACCCGGACGAGATCGAGTTCCTTCCTCGCCGGCTGGCGCCTCTGCACCTGACGCCCGATCCCAACGAGCTGGAGCAGAATCGCCGTCCCCCACCGGCGGGATTGGTGATGATATCGCCCCACGGCCATCGAGCGCTGGCCCAGGTGGGAAGTCACATCTACACGGTGGAGATTCCGGAAGTCGGGGGGCCGGTCCCCAACATTTCAGTGAGCAGCCCGGAAGCCGCCCCGACGATGGTGCGGAAGCTGACCGATATCGGTGGCGAGTTCCCCAGCTGGAGCGCCGATGGCAACCGGGTTCGCTGGTCGATCGGCAATGCGCTGCTCACCTACGATGTTTCTCGGGCAGAAGCGATCGATGACAGTGTCGATGGAGCGGGCCGGGCCCGGGTGGGGCGCGCGCTCAAGGTGCGAGGCATCCTCGATAGCCTCAAATCGGTGCGAACCATCGTCGACAGCATCAAGCGGCTGAATCCGCCGGTGCCCGATTCACTCCGCCGGAAGCTCAACGGTCTGATCGCCGACTCTATTCGGGCCAACTCGGAAATTCTCCAGGTCCAGGCCGATTCGATCACGGCGCGGGCCAAGGCGATTGTCGCCTACGCCGACTCGGTGCGGGCGAGTGGACCCGATTCCGTAAAGGCGGATAGCACCAAGCTCTATCATCCCTCTGAAGTCCGCATCCTGGTTCCGCTGGCGCGGGACATCCCTCGCGGGGCCATGGTATTGCATGGTGGCCGTGTCGTCTCGATGAAGGGTCATGAGATTATCGAAAACGCGGATGTCGTGGTGCAGGACAACAGGATCGTCGCGGTGGGACCGGCGGGTACAGTGACGATTCCGACTGGCGCCCAGGTGGTGGACGTGACCGGGAAGACGTTGCTGCCCGGGTTCGTCGACACCCATTATCACGCTCAATGGCTGATACCCGAGATTCATCCTCGACAGGCATGGCAATACCTGGTGAGCCTTGCCTTCGGGGTCACCACGATGCGCGATCCGCAAACCGGGTCAACTGACATCCTGAGCTACGCGGACCGGGTCGAGACCGGCGGGATGATCGGCCCACGGATTTATTCGACCGGTCCCGGGGTCTTTGCCGGTGAGAACCTGCAGAGCTACGAACAGACCCGGAGCGTACTCAAGCGCTACAGCGACTACTACGACACCAAGACGCTCAAGATGTACATGACGGGCAACCGGCAGCAGCGGCAGTGGATTATCCAGGCCGCAAAGGAGCTGCAGCTGATGCCGACCACCGAAGGCGGGCTGGACTTCAAACTGGACATGACCCACGTGATCGATGGTTACCCCGGAGTGGAACATTCGCTCCCGATCGATCCGATTTTCGATGACGTCATCCGGCTCTTCAAGGCCTCGCAGACCACCAATTCACCGACACTCCTGGTGTCGTACGGCGGCCCCTTCGGTGAGAACTACTTCTACACCAAAGAAGAAGTCCACGACAACGCGAAGATGCGGCGGTTCGTTCCCGAGGATAATATCGACGCGCGGAGCCGACGCCGTGGCGCCGGCGCGGGTGGAAGCCCTGGCCCCGGCGGATGGTTCATGGACGACGAGTACGTCTTCAAGGGTCACGCCGACTACGCCCGCCGGCTGATCCAGGACAGCGCTCGCGCGGCCATCGGAAGCCACGGCCAGCTCCAGGGTCTCGGGTATCACTGGGAGTTGTGGGCGATGGGAATGGGAGGCTTGTCGAACCACGACGTGCTTCGGATGGCGACAATTTACGGAGCCGAAGCTATCGGGATGGGACAGGACCTGGGCTCGGTTGAGCCGGGGAAACTGGCGGACATCATTGTGCTGGATCAGAATCCAGTGGAAAACCTGCGCAACTCGGTGAGCCTGCACTACGTGATGAAGAACGGCCGACTGTACGATGCCACGACGCTGGATGAGATCTGGCCGCGCAAGCGAACGTTGCCGCCGCAGTACCACACCACGACACCGGCGGGAGTTACGGCGGGAATTCGATAGACCCGGTTGTTCAACGGTCCCTCTCTTCCGCGTGGGAGAGGGGGACCTTTTTATTGGGGCCATCGGTCATGATTTATGATTGCCGATTGAGGTGCGCTCTCCGACAGCGAGTCGATCCGGTGCTTCGTCGAGAGCGTTTGCGCGATGACGTAGCGCCGGGGGAAATGTCGACTCCTATGCGAACGCAGCTCGGGCCCATCGTCGCTCTGCAACCGGCTCCGTGGGCTGATGGCAGCCAGACACGGCTGACAAGTCAGGAAACGTTATTACCGCGGCGCGGCTCACCCGACGCGGTGCCAGTACCACGGAGAGCACCGCCTCGGAAGCGCGTTCCGAAGGGCCGAAACCAACGACCAGGAAGTTGTAATTGTCATAGACCATTGCCGTTGCGCCGGGCAGGCGCTTCTTGAGCTTCGCAATCACTTTCCTGGCCACGGAGGCAACCTCAGGATTGTAACGACGAAGGAATATCTTCAACTGCTGTTCCGCCGACTCGGCTTTCATTGGTCGATGTCTCCTGCAGGCGTGAATCGGAGAGGTGACGGCTGCTTCATTCCGCATTCAATAGACAATATCCAGAGCCGGAAAGCAGTCTCTTCGAGACTTATCGACGCCATTGAAGCAGGACCATCGCGCAAAGCCAGATCCCGACAAGGTGATACAATGCATCGATCAGGAAAAGCCGCAAAGGCTTGCCTTCCCACGTTGGCCCGATAAGCAGTGTTGCCGCCGCAATGCCGAGGCCCAGCACCAGCGAAAGCCGGGTGGCGACAGCGGCGTTATTGACCGAGAAGCATTGGAGGACCCAGGCGACCGCCGTGGCCGCGAGAAATGTCCCCAGGAAGGTGAGGACCAGCCTGGTCACCAGTTGGGCCCCAGCGGGTTTGGTCAGCCGAAGTCCGCGGGACTCCTGGTCCGCCGCCCACAATTTGCCAAAGAGCAACGAATACCAGGCGGCCCCCAGCAGCCAGTACGCGATGGCGGCCAGGAGTATCGCGGTGATTGGCATGGGAAGAACGAACACGGTGACTCCTTCAGGTGATCAGCTAGCGACCCTGGCTCAGCTCTCCTGGTCGCCTTGGTGTCGCGGGTGATGGACCCCCCGCGCGCGGGAACCGTCGGGTCTCGTGCGATACAAAAGCGTGCCGGGAATCTTCCCACCGCATCACCTCAACCTCGATATCCGCCTGACTCACCCGGATCACGTTGAATGAATTGGGTTCTCCTCGTGCGCGTGTGGACGTCGCGGTACCCGCCTGCACGATCGGCGCGGCGAAGCCCGGAATGTTGTACCGGCTGGTACTTCCGAAATAGACAAGGTGCAGGTGGCCGGCGAGGAACATCTCGACACCGGCCTGGGCAAATCGGGGCATAGCCATATCCGCGCGGGCGACGATGTCGACGCCGGTAAGCCCGGGGGGCAGATCAAACGGATGATGCGTGACAACGATTCTTGCCTGGCCTTGGTCGAGCCGGTGAAAAGCCGCGACCACGTCTTCAACCTGCTTGTGGCTGACCCTTCCACCTTTGATCACCATGGCCCGCGCGGTGTTCATGGTCAACACCGCGATTTCATCGTCGATGAAGGCGGGATCCAGGTTGTGGGTAATGAACTTCTTATATCGCTCCAGCGGCTGTGCGAAACGACGATAGAGATTGTAGGCGGGCACATCGTGATTGCCGGGAATGACCAGCTGGGGGTCAGGTAGCCGGTCGAGAAAAGCCCGTGCGTCAGCGTACTGCACCCGCCGGGCCCGCTGGGTGAGGTCGCCGGAGGTCACGACCAGGTCGGGCTGGATGCGCCGAATGGTTTCCACCAGAGGCTCAATCGTCGGCTCGAGAATTGTGCCGAAGTGTAGATCAGAGATCTGGACGATGGTACGCATGATCACCCCTCGGCCAACGGCGTCATGACCCGCAGCTCGCCGGGGCGAGTCTTGAAACGAAGTGGTGTTTTCATATCCTCAACCTCGCCATCGATAGACACGCTGAGATGCCGATGACGGGACTGGATCCGAAAGCTGGTGGCGAAGATGGCATCGTACTCCTTCCCGGGCTTGGGGTTTTTCAACAACGCGCCGATTGAGAAACGAACCAGGCTTGCTCGCCGAGTCGGGTGGGGAATGTACAGACACAGCCGGCCGTCGTTCATCCCCTGGCGCGCGGGAAGGCCCAGTCCGTCCATGCTGTATTCGTTGTTCCCCACGAATACAATCGGGGTACGCCGTTCGATTTCTCTCCCGTCGACATTCACAAAGAGTGAGAGCATGCGGTATCGCGACATCGCCTTCATTGTAGCGTACACCGCGGCCGGCCATTTGGAGAGTCCCTCGCGTTGCTTTGTCTCGCGGATCCTCACGATTGAGGGATAGAGTCCGAGCCCCGAGTTGTTGAGGAAGACCCGGCCATTCACCTCTCCCACGTCGACCGCCTTTACGACGCCTTTCGTCAGCACGTCGACGGCCTTCTCGAGCTCAACCGGGATTCCCAGGTCCTTGGCGAAATGATTGAGCGTGCCCAGGGGGAGTACTCCCAGCACGGCCTTCGAGCCAACGACAGCTCCGGCCACTGAGTTGATCGTACCATCGCCACCGCCGCCAATGACCAGCGTCGCACCATTGGCGACTGCGCGTTGCGCCCAATCGGCGACATTCGTGGACGGGTCGGCGAACAGGATCTCGACTCCCGGAAAGGCGGCGTCCAGGAGGCCCGAGATTTCCTCCCGCGTTTCCGGCTTGCCCATGCCGCCGGCGCGGCCGTTGATCATGACCTGGACTGGAGGCTTCACGACGATGCGGCTTCCACTCGGGCATCCTTTATCATCCGTCCTGGGCTCCCCAGGGACGTGGTTGTCCCGCCCGGCGCGGAGAATACCCCGCCCGGTGAACATTCGACATTCGCGACGTACGGGCATTCGAGTCCTGGCGCATGCCGCCTGTAAGGACGCTGCGCCTCCGCGCCACGGCGGTTCAAATCACCGAACACCATCCATCCGGCAATCGTAAGGCCCGATCGAAGGGGACGATGTGACCTCAATCGTCTTCGGGATTCCTCAAGTGGCCAATAGTGATTTTTGGCCACGATTCATGGCCATTCCTGCGGGCATTTGTTCGCAAGAATCGGATTGTTGGATATGGACCCGGGCCCCATCTTGTCCCCATGACAAACGCCGTCGAAATTCAGGCTATGAGCCACCGCGACTACGATCGAATCCAGCAGGCGATTGAATATCTCGATCGGACTCACCCTAAGCAGCCCAGCCTCAAGGATTTGGCTCGGCGGACGGGGTTGAGCGAATTTCATTTTCAGCGGCTCTTTACCCGCTGGGCCGGGGTCAGTCCGAAGCGCTTTATCCAGTTCCAGACCCTGGAGCACGCCAAACATGTCCTCGAAGATTCCCGAAGCCTTCTTCGCGCCAGTTGGGAGGTCGGCCTTTCGGGCCCTGCGCGGCTACACGACCTCTTCGTGGCGGGAGAGGCCGTCACCCCGGGCAGCTACAGGGCGGCGGGCGAGGGCCTCATCATCAGCTATGGGTTTCATTCGACCCCTTTCGGTGAGTGTCTCCTTGCGACGACGGACCTGGGCGTGTGCAGTCTGACGTTTGTCGAGACGACACGGGAAAAAGCCCTCAGCGCATTATCTGAGAAGTGGAACCGGGCAAACCTCAAGCGGGACCAGAAGGGTACCGGGCTGGTGGTGGAGAGGATGTTCAGGGAGATGATCTCTAAGGAAGACGGAGAGGTTCGGCTGGCACTCCATGGAACCAACTTCCAGCTCAGGGTCTGGGAGGCATTGTTGCGGATTCCCACTGGTGCCGTTGCCTCCTATGCCGACGTCGCAGAAGCGGTCGGCGCCCCCGGTGCTTCGCGAGCCGTTGGCACCGCGATCGGCCAGAATCCCATTGCCTACCTGATCCCCTGCCATCGCGTGATTCTCAAGACCGGCGCTTTTGGCAACTATCGATGGGGCGCGGCCCGGAAGCACGCGATACTTGGCTGGGAGGCAGCGCGGAAGTTTGGCGAAGCCTCATGACTGGGGACCAGGGACTGAGGAACAGGAAGAATGGCCAGCAGAACTCAGCGGGGAGAGAACAAAGCAACAGAGTCATGGGGACGTCATGACTCTGTTGCTTGTGTAGTCTGCCGGTCCCAAGTTCCAATTCCCGGTCAGGGCTGAAGTTCCCTGCCCAGGAATGCGATGGTCGTACAACTCCCGGCACGTTCTGCAGTCGCGGTTGAAAAAAGGCTGATTCCATGGCCGAGCCCCTGCAGGGGGACGAAGGTGGCCGCGACCGCCGCCAGGTTCAGGGCGGCCTTGAGATTCAGTGAGTGAGAAACGGGAACCACCGGGTCCGCTGTCCCCTGTACCAGCAGCGTAATCGGGTCGCCGGAACTCAAGTGGGTAATTGGCGAAGCGAGTATGGCCAGCGCAGTTTTTGACTCCGGGGCTCCACCAAGATAGTTGGTGACGATTGGGAGGCTCTGGCTCGTGAACAACGATGATTTCCGGAGATCGGACGGGCCGGCGTAGGCAACCACGGCCTTGATCGGAACCATGGGGCCGCTGCTCGTGCACGCGCCATCGAGTCCTCCAGCCGATGATGCGAGCCCGAGCATATCGGCGAGATTACCACCCGAGGAGACCCCGATGGCCGCGGCGCGATTGGGGTCGAAGCTGTAGGTACTGGCTCGAGAACGGAGCCAGCGCAACGAGCAGCGTAGATCCTGGATGGCAGCCGGGAAGAGGTTGCTGGAGCCCTTGACCAGTCGGTAGTTGACCGCCACCGCGGTGTAACCCTGACCGGCGAGGAAGAGAATCTCGTTCCTGAAATCCACCTTGTCCCCCTTATACCAACCCCCACCGTGCACGACCACGACCAGCGGATGCAGCCCGGCGGTCTTGGGTCGCGCGATATCAAGCTTGAGCGTGGTGCCCCCCGAGGTATTGTAGGTGACATCCGTTGTCAGAGAGACAGCGCTCAGAGGCGGAATTGCAGGGATAATGCATTGCAGGACCGTGGCAATGGCTTCCTTCGAAACCACAACGATGGCAGCCTTGGCCAGGGTCACGCCATTAGCCGTGGCAGTAATGGTCTTGGTTTCGGCCACGCCGGAGGAGAACATCGCCGTGGCCGAGCCGGTGGAATCGGATTTCGTGAGTGAGGAGATGATGTTACCACTGCCAGTGGAGCTCACGGTAACCGTCGCGTTGGGAACCGGCTTGCCGCTCCCGTCCTTCACCATGATCGTGAATTGCGTTCCGCCGGCGGTGATCGGAATGGTCGACGGCGACGCGGCTAGGGTCGACTTGTTCGAGCTGGGAATACCGGTGAGCGCGGCGAGGAGCGTGATCGTGGCGGTGTCCATCTTCGCCCCGGCCTTGGCGGTTACCTGGACGAGCCCGCTGCTGGCAATGCCCGTCACTTTGCCTGACGCGCTGACGCTCGACTTCTTGGGATTGAGGGCGATCCAGGAAACAGGTACGGTGCCGCCGGGAATCACCTTGCCGGCCGGATCCCGGAGTACCACACTCAACTGAACCGAGCCTCCCGTGGTAGTGATGGTATCCATCGAGGGAGTAATCACGGCACTATTCACGATCACCGCCGCACCATTCACCAGTTCGGGGATAGCGGGCGACGCCGGGTTATCACCGCAGGCGATCACCCCAAGCCCGAGAGCCACTGAGAAAAATCCTGATCTCATTGTCTGCCTCATCGATAAAGAACTGCTTGCGTCCCGGGCGCATGCGCGTGGCACGCCCGATCCGTCAGAGCTGGGGATGCACCTCGGTTTTATTCAGAGATTACACTGAACTGCGGAGGGAACTGCTCCAGCGCGCCGTCACACGACGGTACCCAGTGACTATACGATGTCGTGATGAAATGAGCGTGAAAGCGAGGTGAACATCGTGATGTTGTGTGCTATTGGTCACACTCTCGCGTATCGCGAATTGCGGGGGCCTGGTTCGTGAGCAAAGGGCAAACGGCATTCGGCAATGAGGTCAGCCCAGGACGCAGCGGGGCGCGATGTCTTCCGGGTTTCCCTGTTCCGGCCGCGGACCCTGCTGCCGGATTCACCATCATCTCTCGTCCTGCTTCATCAACCTGGCCCAGATGACAATGACCCCGACGGAAAGCGCGAAGATCACCGTTGCGATCGCGTTGACCTCGGGGGTGATCCCTCGACGCAGCTGTCCCCAGATCTGAAGTGGCAGCGTGTTCTGCCGGCCGATCAGAAAGAAGGTCACCGCGATTTCGTCCAGGCTCAGCGTGAACACCAGCAGAGCGGCACCGAGGACGGCGGTCCGGATATTGGGCAAAGTGACAAACCAGAACGTTTTCCATTCACTGGCGTACAGGTCCTGGCTGGCCTCTTCCTGGGAACGATCGACCCGCTGCAGCCGGGCAAAGACCTGGGTCACGACGATCGACGTGAGCGCGGCGCTGTGTCCCAGGACGACCGGCCACCCGGGGACGAAAGGGAACCCGCTGGACAAACTCACTTTGAGCAGCGAAAAATAGGTGAGCAGTGCCACGCCGGTTATGATGCCGGGGAGGATGAGCGGCAGGAGCACCATGCGTCGGAAAGCTTCCTTGCCCGGGAACTCCATGCGGTCGAGCACGAATGCGCCCGGCACGCCGATCGTTACTGAGATCATGACGGTGAGGATCGCGAGTTTGAAACTGGCCAGCGCCGCGTCAATCATGCCCCGGTCGTGGGCCAGCGTGGAGAACCATCGAAGCGTCCCCAGCTTGAGCGGCCACGCGATGATACTGGAATCGTGAAAGGCATAAACCACGACGACCAGCAACGGCAAATAGATGAAGAGGAACACGCCGACACCAACACTCCACAACCCCGCCGAGACCCAGTCTGGCGATTGACGTCGATGGATCGGCGTTGACGGCGCGGCCCGGGCTATCATAGCGCGCCAGCCCGGGATGCCATGATATTTTTCCTGTCCGCTTCTCCACCTCCCTGATGCATCGTTCCCGAATAGCTCATCCGTTTTTCGATCGTATTCGCCAGCCAGAGCAGCACCATCGTGAGCGCCAGCATCACGACCGAGACCGCGGCTCCCAGCGGCCAGTTGTACGCGACGCCAAAGAGGCTCCACACCAGGTTCGACACCATCAGCGCGCTATCGTTACCACCCAGGAGCTGAGGGGCCAGGAAGTCTCCCATGCTCAGGACGAACGCAAAAGTGCACCCAGCCACTACGCCGGGTATCGAGAGCGGCAGAATGATGCGCCGAAAAGTCTGCCATCGGCTGGCATAGAGATCCTGGCTCGCTTCCCTGAGTGAAGCCGGGATGGCCTCCAGCACCGCGAAGATCGGCATCAGGGTGAACGGGGTATAGATGTGCGTCAACGCGATGATCAGGGCCCACTTGCTGTAGAGAAGAACGGTGAGCGGTTCCTGGATGACGCCGATCGACAGAAGGAGGCCATTCAGAATGCCTTCCTGGCCGAGAATGATTTTCCAGGCGTACGCGCGCACGAGGTAGCTCACCCAGAGCGGGATGATCACAGCCATGTACATCAGGTTGCGATGGCGTTTGACCTTGAACGCGAGGAGATACGCCAGTGGATATGCCAGCAGCAGCGAGAACAGGGTCACCCGAAGCGCGATACCAGCGGAAAAAAGTATCGTGTCGGGATAGAGCGCCGTTCCAAACAGCCGGCGATAGTTGTCGAGGGTAAGCTGGTGAGTGATGGTCCCGTTTTCCAGTTTCCAGAATGACTGGACGAGGAGCAGGACGTAGGGGATGAGAAGAAGAACGGTCACCCAGCCGACGGGAACGGCGCTGCCGATGAACGTCTTGAGCCTGGGCCGCGCCCGGATGTAGTCGAGCGGTGTCCGCCGGATATGGGGAGACGCAGGCGTCGGGGCGGAGACCTGGGTCATGAAGCCGCCTCCTCAGGATCCTGGGGCAGCAACACACCACTTTCCACTGGCCATGTCGCGGTAACTCTTGCGCCCACATTCGGAGGAACTCGCCCAGCCTCCTCGTGCACCACCATTCGCTCACCGCCCGGCAATGCCAGATGGATTCGCGTGGTGCTGCCTGCGTAGACGATGTCGGCCACGTCACCAGCCAGCCGGTTCAGCTCTGCCGACGACGCCACCGGGTTCATCGTGAGCGATTCGGGCCGGACCGACAGCCACACGACCTGGCCGGGGGAAACCGTAACTTCTCCCGCCCGCGCTCGAATCTGGCTGTCGCCCAGGTCGAGCGACACCTGATCGCCAGAGTGTCGGGTCACCCTCCCTTTGAGCAGGTTTGTCTCGCCGATAAATCCGGCGACATACCTCGAACGGGGCTGCGTGTAGATCTCACGCGAGGTGCCGATCTGTTCGATCCGCCCCTGCCGCATGACCACGATCCGATCGGACATGGTGAGCGCTTCTTCCTGGTCGTGGGTCACGTAGATGAAGGTGATTCCCACCAGCGCCTGGAGGTGCTTGAGCTCGAGCTGCATCTCCTTCCGAAGTTTGAGATCGAGCGCACCCAAAGGCTCATCGAGCAGCAGGACCCGAGGTCGATTCACCAGCGCTCGGGCCAGGGCCACCCGCTGCTGCTGCCCTCCGGAGAGTTGGCGAGGAGCCCGCGCCTCGAGGTGCGCCATCTGGACCATGTCCAGGGCCTCGCTCACGCGACGCGCGATGTCCGGCTTGGGGACGTGGCGCATCCGGAGGCCGTAGCCGACGTTGTCTCGTACGCTCATGTGAGGGAAAAGCGCGTATTGCTGGAAGACAGTATTGATATTGCGTTTGAATGGCGGGAGGCCGGCGATATCCTGGCCATCCATGAGAATACTTCCCCGGTCGGGCCGATCGAATCCCGCGATCAACCGAAGGGTCGTAGTCTTGCCCGAGCCCGATGCGCCGAGGAGGGTGAGAAACTCGCCGGCGGCAATCTCGAGCGAGACTCCGTCGAGCGCAGTGAACTCGCCGAATCGGCGGGTCAGGTTACGGAGTTCGAGGATCGGCGGAGGCAAGGCGATGGAGGAATCCCGGGAAGAGTTTTGCGGGCAGCGCTACCGCTCATCCGCACTTCAAGCGATAGCGCCATGGAGGCTGGCAACTCGCGTTCCGCTCGCGGGCCTGCCGGTGCTTCACCATGGAGCCACACAGTTCACGGATACAACACGGAGGAGCGACCACTCCACATTGGTGATCGGAATGGTCATCATCACCCTTCAGAATCTTCCGTGCATTCCGTGGTGAACTGTTCGACCCCCAGCGGCCGACAATCGGTTTACCGATCCACTAGTGGGCTG
The DNA here is from genome assembly GCA_039931815.1 of Gemmatimonadota bacterium. Lineage (GTDB taxonomy): Bacteria > Gemmatimonadota > Gemmatimonadetes > Gemmatimonadales > GWC2-71-9 > DASYPP01. The sequence goes on along the minus strand of JBDTRF010000001.1, from coordinate 32,790 downwards.
ACTTCACCTCGTTCCATACCTCCTGGTACTTATCCCGCCGCGGACTCCACTGCCAGAAGTTCACCTTGGTCCCATAGTCCGAGATATCGCGCTGCGTCGCGACCTGTTCCGGCGTCATGTACGTCCTGGCCGCGGGATTCGCGACGATATAGTTAGTGACATCGGCCAGCAGCTTCTGGGTAAACGGCTGAGACGCGTACTCGAGCCAGGCATACGCGGCGTCCAGGTTCTTCGCACCGGACGTCATGACCCAGTGATCGGCCCACGCCGTGGTTCCTTCCTTTGGAATCACCTCGCCCGCCGGGAATCCGGCGGCCCGAAGCTGCGCCGTCATGAGCGGCCACCCTTCACCCGCGACGATCTCGCCACTCTGGAAAAGCTGGATCATGTCCCCGGCGGTCGCCCAGTATTTCCGGACATTGGGCTTGAGCTCGAGCATCTTGGCCTTGACCCGGGCCAGTTCCTCGTCCGACAGATTGTAGAGGTGGGTCTGGTCCGTGCTATCCATGCGGAGATACTGCGCCACCATCCAGAGGCTCGCGATATCGTCCTGGAGAGAGAGTTTGCCGCGATATTTCCGATCCCAGAGCGCGCCCCAGGAATCGGGCGCGGGAATCACCTTGGTCGTATCGTAAATGAGCGGGTTGGGTCCGAACGCCCAGGGCACACCGTAGACCAATGTGTCTTTCCTGGCCAGGCTCAGGCTCCGGAAGCTCGGCATCAGGTCGTTGTAGCTGGGAATGCGTGCGAGGTTGAGGGGCATTGCCAGGCCGGCCGTGATGATCTGGGTAATGGCATCGCTCGAGGGTGAGACGAGGTCGATCGTCTGTGCCCCGCCCGCCCGAAGCTTGGCGACCAGATCGTCGCTCGAGCCCATGTAGGTCGCATTGACCTTGACCCCACAGGCTTCTTCAAACGGCTGGGTGAAGAGTGTGTCCGTGTATCCCTCCCAGACCATGAAGTTGAGTTCCCCGCCAATCGGTGCGGGACAGAGCCTGGCGAGATAGGCCCGCGCATCGGCTCGCGCATCGGAGGTCGGGGTGATCGTGATGCGGGTTGCCGCGCTCCCCTGTACTGCTGTTTCCGCCTTCTTTTCACAAGAAAGAGAACACGCCAGGAGTACGGCCGATGGGGCCAGGCGCCATGGAATTGTGCGCATTTGGACTCTCAGCAGGGTAGGAGGAAGATCTACTATACACCCGAAGCCATCGGGCGCAATAACCGGCCGCCCCGGAGGAAACCGCTGTTCTGGAATCGGGCGGGCCACCGCGTTATAGTCCGATACCTTCCTACGATCCTGGAGCCTTCATGTGTACCCCCGTGGTATTTCTTCGCCCCCTGGCGCTGGCAGCGGCGTTGACCGGCCTGGGTCTGCCCCTTATCGCCCAGGCACCGGCTGCTCGCGCACGTGCTTCAACCGCCATCGATATTCCCTATCAGCGCTTCGTGCTCAAGAACGGACTGACGCTCATCGTTCACGAGGACCACAAGGCGCCGATCGTGGCCGTCAACATCTGGTATCACGTCGGCTCCAAGAATGAGCGGCCCGGCCGGACCGGTTTCGCCCATCTCTTCGAGCACCTCATGTTCAACGGGTCGGAAAATTACAACACGGATTACTTCGGGCCCTTCGAACAGGCGGGAGCCACCGATCAGAACGGCACGACCAACAACGACCGGACGAACTATTTCGAGAACGTGCCAACCCCGGCGCTCGACATGGCGCTCTGGATGGAGTCGGACCGGATGGGTCATCTTCTCGGCGTGCTCGACAGCGCCAAGTTGACGGAGCAGCGCGGAGTGGTGCAGAACGAAAAACGCCAGGGAGAGAATGAGCCGTACGGCAAGACCGAACAGCTCATCACCGAGGCGACGTACCCGGCGGGCCACCCCTATTCCTGGACCGTGATTGGTTCCATGGAAGATCTGGATGCCGCGTCGCTGGAAGATGTGAAGGAATGGTTCCGAACCTCCTACGGCGCCGCGAACGCCGTAATCGTGCTCGCCGGCGACATCGATGCCGCCACGGCCCGGCAGAAAGTCGAGCAGTATTTCGGCGACATTCCTTCCGGCCCGCCGGTTACCCACCAGGGTGTCTGGGTTGCGCCGCGAACCGGAGTCCATCGCCAGAGCATGCAGGACCGGGTGCCGCAGACCCGGATTTACATGGTCTGGAATATTCCCGAGTGGGGCTCGCAGGATGAGACCTATCTCGACCTGGTGAGCGATGTCCTCGGGTCCGGCAAGACCAGCCGGCTCTACAAGCGCCTGGTCTACGACGACCAGAGTGCGACCGATGTCGGTGTGTTTACCGATCCTCGCGAAATCGGTGGGCAGTTCCTGATCCAGGCGACGGTGAAACCCGGCGGCGACCCTGCCGCAGTCGAGCGGGCGATCAACGAGGAGGTGCACAAGTTCCTCGCGACCGGTCCCACCGTCCGTGAAGTGCATCGGGTGCAGACCCGCTTCCGGGCCAACTTCATTCGCGGCGTCGAGCGGATTGGCGGATTCGGCGGGAAGAGCGACGTCCTGGCTCAGGGCGAAGTCTTCGCGGGATCTCCCGATCATTACAAGACCATCAACGCCTGGGTCGCCGGCGCGACGCCGGCGCGACTGCTGGCCGCATCGAAGCAGTGGCTCTCCGATGGAGTCTACATCCTGACCGTCGAGCCCTTCCCCGAATTCGCGGCCGACAGCACCGGGGTTGATCGGAGCAAGGTCCCGGTTCCCGCCGCGCCGCCAGCAGTAAGGTTTCCCGCCTTTGTTCGGGATACCCTGTCCAATGGACTCAAGATCATCTTGGCGGAACGGCGCGCGGTTCCGCAGGTGAACCTGGAACTGCTGGTCGATGCTGGCTATGCCGCCGATCAGTTCGGCAAGCCGGGAACGGCGAGCCTGGCCATGAACATGATGGACGAGGGGACGACAAGCCTCAACGCACTGCAGATCAGCGACACGCTGGCCATGCTCGGGGCATTCCTTGGCTCGGGCTCGGGTCTCGACATGTCCCAGGTCACGCTCTCGGCGCTCAAGGAAAATCTCGATCCCTCACTCGCACTCTTCGCCGACGTCATCCTGCACCCGTCGTTCCCGGTCGCGGACTTTGGACGTCTCCAGCGTCAGCGGCTGGCCGGTATTCAGCGGGAAAAAGTTCAACCCGTGTCGATGGCCCTTCGCGTATTCCCCCATCTCCTGTACGGAGAAAAGCACGCCTATGGCAATCCGCTCACGGGCTCTGGTACCACCGCCTCGGTAACCAGTATCACGCGGCAGGACCTGGTCGCGTTCCATCGGACATGGTTCAAGCCGAACAACGCCACGCTCATCGTGGTCGGCGCCACGACCATGGCCGAGATCAAGCCGAAGCTGGAGCGATTGTTTGCGGGATGGCAGAGCGGCTCGGTGCCGACCAAGAACATTGCTGCGGTAAGCCTTCCGGCGAAGCCGGCTGTCTATATCGTGGATCGTCCTGGCTCCGATCAGTCGGTGATTTTTGCAGGCAATGTCGCGCCCTCAAAGTCGAACCCGGACGAAGTCGCCATCCAGGCGATGAACACCGTTCTCGGTGGAAACTTCACGTCCCGGGTGAACATGAATCTCCGGGAGGATAAGCACTGGTCGTACGGCGCCTTCACGGTCTTGTGGGATGCCAAGGGGCAGCGACCGTTCTTTGCGTACGCACCAGTCCAAACCGACAAGACCAGGGAATCGATGGCCGAGCTGGTCAAGGAGCTGCACTCGATCCAGACGAATCGACCGGCTGAGCCGCCTGAACTCGAGAAAGCCCAGGCGACAATGACGCTCACCCTTCCCGGCCAGTGGGAGACCATGGGGGCAGTGCAGGGATCGATCGCCGATATCGTGACGTACGGCCTGCCCGACAACTATTACGATACGTTCGGTGCCAGGGTCCAGGCGTTGACCCCGGCCCAGTTGACACCCGCCTCCAGGGAAGTCATCGCGCCGGATCAGCTCATCTGGGTTGTCGTGGGAGACCGGGCCAGGATCGAGGCCGGGATTCGAGAACTCAACCTGGGTGAGATACACCTGATCGATGCCGACGGCAATCCGATCAAGAGTACCACGCCCTGAACGGTGATCGCTTCATGAACAAGGCGCCGCTCAATCGAGCGGCGCCTTTTTTCCATACTGCTGATGCTGGAGTACCTGCCTGCACCGCCGCTCTCGATGAATCCCGGGACAGAGAACCGCGCTACCGCTCAACCGGAAATCCAGCGGACATGGCGCGGAACAGCGGATCATCGATCAGAGAACAAAGCAAAGATGTGAAGGCCTTCAGGAAGGTTTCCTGTGAATCGCCGTATCCACTGATTCGTGTCGTTTCGATTTTTATCCGCGTCGAAGCGGTAACACGGTAGGGAAAGCCAGGCAGACACAACCATGGCAGGTATTTCAAATGGACTGTGCTGATCCTGCCCGCGGATGTCCGTACGACCCTCCATCCCTTTCCTCCGTCGCGGGCTCTCCTGTCCCTCGAAGTGAATCCCCTCGAGCGTTCGCTGAACGGTCCTCGAGGAACCGGTGTTTTGTCACTCGACATAGCTCCAACTCCCGGTATCTTTCCCCGCACCTGCCTCGCGGCGGTTCCGAAACCAGGCCGCGAGGTCGTCGAGACCGGCGTTCGCCGGGCCGCACGTCTGACCCAACTCTCACAACGCCAACGCCTTATCCATGAAGCTGGGATTCTGGCAATATGTCAAAGCGGCGTTTAGCGCCCGTCCGTTTGGGATGTGGATTCCCCCGAACTGGATGGGAATCGCCTTGTTCGGATTCCTGGGTGTCCTCAATCCCGGTTTCTGGGTGATCGGGGCCGGCCTGGAACTGGGGTATCTCGGCGTCCTGGTGACCAACGGTCGGTTTCAGCGGGTCATCGCCGCGCGCGCGAATGCGACCTCGGAGGGAGACTGGACTGGAAAGATCGAGCAGCTGGCGGGGAAGCTGAGCGAAAGCGACCAGCGTCGCTACGTGGCGCTGCTGGCGCGATGCCGGTCCATCCTTGAGCAGCAGACTTCGGTCGGCGGCGCGGCGAACACAGGGATCGAGACCCAGAGCGCGTCCCTGAGTCGACTCGTCTGGATGTACCTCCGGCTGCTGCTCATGCGGCAGGCGATCGACAAGGTGCTGGTGGACGAGGCCGATCCCCAGAATCTGCGGCTTGAGAAAAGAATCGCGGACCTCAATAAGCGGCTGGCGGACGAATCCATCGGCGACGATCTCCGGCGGAGTCTGACCGGCCAGCTGGAATTGCTCACCCAGCGAAAGGACCAGCGCAACGAAGGCACCGGCAAGCTGGCGTTTCTCGAAGCCGAGTTGACCCGCATCCAGGAGCAGGTCGAATTGATTCGCGAGCAGGCGGTACTCTCTACCGATCCCGATCTCCTTTCGCAGCGCATCGATGAAATCGCGACGACCCTGGGCGGCACGTCCCAGTGGATTCGCGAGCAACAACAGGTCTACGGCGTCATGGAAGACCTGGTGGCGGAACCGCCGCCCCTGGTGACGTCTTCAAGAAGCAAGGTGAGCCAGTGACCGCATTACCTCCCTGGGCGAAGGAAATGGGCGATCTCTTTCGCTCCGGGTCCGTCTCCCAGTTCATCGTCCACGGCAACATCTTTGACGTGGTGCCATCGGGCGGCAAGCTGCTTTCGCTCAAACGATTCCTGGTCGATGCCATGTTCGACGGATACGACACCGTCCTGACCTACGATCGGGGGCAGGGAATCCGGGCGGCGAAAGGCGCAGAGGACTGGGGCGAATGGCTCCGCACTTCGCTCGGGCCCGATGCGCTCACCATGGCGCAGCTGCGGGAGCCCGGCGCCGCGCTGGAATTGATTGACCGCTTCCTGCTCCGCTCGCTCAATCTCCAGGCGATCAAGGGCGCTGGTTCCGGCAATCATCGCATTGCAGTGATCATCGACTTTGCCGAGTTCGTCGTTCCCCGCGGAGATCCGGCATCGCTGGGCGGGCCATTCAGCGCCAACGTGGTCAAGACACTGGGGTGGGCCAACGACCCGGCGGTGCTCCAGTCCAACATCGTAACGGTGCTTCTCACCGAAGAAGCGGGCGATCTCAATGAGCTGGTGGTGGAAAACCCTCACCAGGCAACCTTGCGGATTCCCCTCCCGAATGAGCAGGAGATGCAGGAGTACCTCGCCGCCCTGATATCGACCCAGTTCCCCGACCTGGCCGCGCGGTGCGAAGTATCGACCGAGATGCTGGCCCGCCGGCTCACCGGTCTCAGCCGGGTCGGCGCCCGGACCGTGATCGCCTCGGCGCTCGGCAACGGGCAGAAGATCACCGCCGCCTGGCTCAGCCAGATGAAGAAGCAGATGATCGAACGGGAGTGCCAGGGCCTCCTCGAGTTTATCGAATCTTCCTACACGCTCGACAACGTCGCAGGGCTGGATGCGGTGAAAGCCTGGCTCCGCGAGGACACCACGTTACTCAAGCGAGGCGCGCTGCATGCGCTGCCGATGGGTTACCTGATTACCGGCCGAATCGGTACCGGCAAGACGTTCGTCGTACAGGCATGGGCCGGTGAGCTGGGCATTCCCTGTGTCGTGCTCAAGAATTTTCGAGACCGGTGGGTGGGGGCAACGGAATCCAACCTGGAAAAAATCTTTGCGGTGCTACGGGCCCTGGGCCAGGTGGTCGTGTTTGTCGATGAGGCGGACCAGGCGGCCGGGAAACGGGAGTCGGGCGACGGCGATGGAGGCTTGTCCGGTCGGGTCTATTCGATGCTGGCGAAAGAGATGTCGGATACGAGGAACCGGGGTCGCATTATCTGGGTCTTTGCGACCTCCCGACCCGATCTCCTGGAGGTGGACCTGAAGCGCCAGGGTCGCCTGGATGTTCACATGCCACTCTTCCCCCCGGCCACACCGGAGGAACGCCGCGCGCTTCTCCTGGCAGTCGCGAAGAAGTTGAAGATGCCGCTTCTGGAGACTGACCTGCCCGACCTGGGAGACGGCTTGCAACTGGGTGGAAACGAGCTGGAAGGCATCCTCGTCCGTGCCCTCCGCGTCTTCGAGCTGGCTCCTGAGCCCAGGCCGCCGCTTAAGGAGATCATGCAGAAGGTCTTCAGCGAGGTGCGGCCCAGTGCGCATACCCGCAAACTGGAGTACATGGATCTCGTCGCCGTGAAAGAATGCACCGACTCCAGATTCCTGCCGCCCCATTTTCGAGATCTGGCTCCGGAGGAACTGGAACGGCAGATCGATGAGCTGCGTCGTTTCGTCTAACAGGTTCGTTGGTACCCGGGTCAATGAGAGAGAGAAACAGGGACCCCGGCGGGAGGACAGCAGGGCGAGACAATACGCTGGCCTGCTCCATGTTCAGCCGATGGATTTAGGCCACCATCGGCTCACTTGCCGGGCTCAAACGGATACTTCTCCGGCGGTTTTTATTCTCCTGTTCAACCGTCTCGGGCGTCGATACTGTTTTGACGCGATCAACGAAGAACGAAAACCCGACAACAGATACCCGTCCCATCAAAGGGAATTGCAGAGACAAGAGACTGTTAGTAATGCCGCCATACCTTGCTGTTTTGTATGGTCTTCAAAGGCGAGTCGGCTGGTCGATAAAAGGCGTGCTGATGTGCGGGATTTACGTTCAGCATTGACGTTGAATTGGTTTTCGTTTTTCGCGTGTCGTATTAGAGCCGGATCGACGTCTGAATGACCTGTCAGATAGCAGAAGTGCCGACAGATCCCCGTCGGAGCAGTATACGATCGACCGATCGGCTCGCGATTTGACTGTTCGAGTTTACTTTGGGGCTGGCACCATTCACAGGAGCGTACTGATGGCGATATTTGCCAGGATCGGGCGGCTGTTCCGGGGATTCGTGGGACTGTTCATCAGCGGTATCGAAGAGCAGAACCCCGAAGCCCTCATGGAGGCGGCCAAGCAGGACTTCCGCCAGAAGATGGTGCAATACAACCTGGCCCTGGCGCGGATGGGTGGAGTGGCCGAGCGGCTCAAGAACCAGGTCAAGGGGAAAACTGCCCGCGCCAGCGACCTGGAGCGCCGGATCCTGGCCAATCACCAGGCCGGAAACCTCGACCTCGCCGGGAGTCTCGCCCGCGAACTCCAGGAGCTCAAGGCCGACATGTCGACCGACAGCGAGGAGCTCAAGGAAACCGAAGAAGCCTACCAGGCCAATCTCCGGCAGGCGAAAGTTGCCCAGAAAGAATTCGAGGACAAGATTCGGCGCCTCGACAAGCAGCTGTCCCAGGTCAAGATCAAGGAGGCGCAGGCCGAAGCCGCTGCCGCGCTCGGGAATGCCGCATTCAAGGTCGGTGATCTTGGCGATACCATGAAGACCGTCGAGGAAGCGCTGCAGAAGCGGTACGAGCTCTCGGCGGGCAAGGCACGCGTCGCGAAGGACCTGGTGGATCTCGATACGGTGCAGGAAAAGGAAAACGAGCGCAAGGCACTGGAGCAGGGAGCCCTGGCCGAGTTTCTCGCCTCGCAGGGGATCGCGGCTGGCGGCGAGAGTACCGCTCCGCAGGCGCAGAAGGAAATTGGTCCCAAGCAATAGTCGTCCGCGCCCAGGTTTCCACTTTTTCTTCAGGAGCTCGCCGTGGCCGGTGAACCTCGCGTCACCCCGTTGGGCAAACTGGTTTCCCTTCTGCTTGTCCTTGGCGTCATCGCCGTGGGGCTCTACATCGTTCGCAAGCCGGCTCCCGGCGGCCCCGGTAAAACCGACAGCCAGTCAGAGGAGGGGCCGGCCGAGGTTTCCCAGCTTCAGATGGAGGTACCCAGGCTGGCTCCTCCGGGGGCCTATCAGCTCAAGGACAATATCGTCCCCATCGAAATCAGTGAATACGCCGGCTATGCCGGGCTCATCGCCGCCAACGGTGGACTCGAGCCCAATGAGAACTCGGTCTTCTTCCGGAGCGGGGGATTCAAAGTCAAGCTGACCGTGAGCGAGGAAGAGAGCTGGTCGCCGCTCAACTCGGGCACGCTCGCAGGATCGGTCACGACGGTTGATGTGCTTGCCGTCTACGGCCGCCAGTTCCAGGTGGTCGTGCCGGCCCAGATCGGATTTTCCCGCGGTGCCGACGGGCTGGTTGTTCGCAAGGACATCTCCCGGGTGAACGGCCTGAAAGGGAAGGTCATCGCTGCGGCGCAGTTCACCGAAGTGGATTTCTTTATCCGCTACCTGGCCCAGGAGGCCGGTCTCGCCATCAATGCACTGGGCAGCCTCGACGCGACCCCGGATCCCAACAAGATCAACCTGGTGTACACCGACGATGGGTTCAGTGCCGGGTCGCTTTTCCTCGACGATGTGACCTCGGGCAAGAATCGACTGGCGGGATGTGTCACCTGGGAGCCCAAGACGTCCGAGGTCATCGCCAGGAGCGGCGGGCAGGCCAGGATTCTCACGACCAATCGCAACCTGCTCATCATCGCCGACATCCTGGTGCTGAACAAGGGATTTGCCGAGCAGCATCCGGAGATTGTTGTCGGGCTGGTGCATGGCCTGCTCGAAGGCAATCGCATGGTGCGAGACAATCCGGAGGGCAATCTCGACGTGGTCGCGCGCGCGTTCGGTTGGAGTCGGGAAGACGCCCGGGCCGAGCTGGCCAAGGTGCACCTGTCAAATCTCCCCGAAAACCAGGCCTTCTTCTCCGGAGCGATCGATGCGGCAGGAAGTTTTGGTGGGATCTATCAGTCCGCGGTGTATGCCTATGGTCCCGATCTTATCAAGGACCCGGTCGACGCCGAGCGCTTCCTCGGCCTCAAGGGGCTTGATGCCGCGAAGGCCTCGGGAAATTTCGCGAACCAGACGGTGGCGATCGCCCCGATCCGCTCAGGATCGAGCGGGACGGTCGAGACCGATCCGCTGCTCAGCAAGGATATCCGGTTCCTGTTCGAGCCGAATTCATCCAAGCTCAACCTGCAGGACACCAGCAACCTGAGGAACCTGGACGCGATCAAGCGCCTGCTCCAGGTGAGCCCCGGGTCAACGATTCTCCTGCGCGGTCACGTCGATAACGCGATGGTCCCCGAGTTCCGCAAGCAGGGCGGGGAAGCGTTCGTGCGCCAGATGGCGCTCAAGGCGGTCGAACTGAGTAAGAACCGGGCATCGGAGATTCGGCGAGTTCTGTCCGAAAAGCTCAGCGTCGATTCCAAGCGACTGGAAGTCGTGGGACGGGGATGGGATGAGCCGATTGGCACCGATTCGGATCAGAACCGGCGTGTCGAGGTCCAGTGGTTTACGGTGGAGTAGCCTGGCAACGAGTATAGAGGAAGCGCCGCGTCGTTCGAGCGGCGTTTTTCCTGGGTGGCCATTCAAAAAAGCCACCTGCGGTGGCAATGCGTAAAAAGATGAAAACTATTTCCGGGCTGAAAGCACGGCGAGCCGGCCCGGCGGCACGATCGAATCCGGGCCAACTCCCGGCTCGACATACCCCATACTCCCGGTATCTTTCCGGCACTCGCCTCCAAGGCCGTGCCCATGTCCGTCATCCAGCTCAAGACTGCCATCCCCGGTCCCGCCAGCCAGGCCCTCATGGTGCGGCGCAGGAACGCCGTATCTGCCGCAGTTCCCGCGACCACTTCGATTGCCGTGGCCCACGCGGATGGCGCGATCATCACGGATGTTGACGGCAACCGGCTGATTGATTTCGCCGGCGGCATCGGCACGCTCAATGTAGGCCACCGGAATCCGGAAGTACTGGCGGCCATTCGGGAACAGCTCGATCACTACCTGCACCTCGCGTTCCCCGTCGCGACCTACGAGCCATATGTGCTCCTGGCCGAACGCATGAATGCGATCACGCCGGGCACCCACGAAAAACGGACGTTGTTCGTGAACAGCGGCGCCGAAGCGGTGGAAAATGCGATCAAGGCCGCGCGCTTTTTCACCGGGCGGCAGGCGGTAGTGTGCCTGGACCATGCCTTTCATGGGCGGACCAACCTCACGATGGGCCTCACTGCCAAGGTGATGCCGTACAAAAAAGGGTTCGGGCCATTCGCGCCGGAGATCTACCGGATCCCGTTTCCGTATTGTTATCGCTGCCCGGCGGCGCCAGAAATACCGGGCGGCCGTTGTTGCCAGGCCGACAGCAGTTACCTGGAGCAGCTTTTTGCCGGTGTGGTCGATCCCGCCTCGGTGGCGGCCATAATCATGGAACTGGAGCTGGGTGAAGGAGGGTTCGTTCCCGCACCGGTTGAGTATGTCAGCGCGATGGCCGAGTTCGCCCGTAAGCACGGTATTCTCTTCATTGCCGATGAAATTCAGACCGGGTTCGGGCGGACGGGAAAACTCTTCGCCTGCGAGCACTATGGCCTGGTTCCCGATCTCATCACCACCGCCAAATCGCTCGCCGGTGGCCTTCCGCTCGCGGCGGTAACCGGCCGGGCCGATGTGCTCGATGCGCCGCAGGTTGGTGGGCTGGGCGGGACGTACGGCGGCAACCCTCTTGCCTGTGCCGCGGCCCTGGCTGTCCTCGACGTGATGGAACGCGAGAAGATCCCGGAGCACGGAGATCGCATTGGGCGGATCATCCGTGCCCGGTTCAATCAATGGGCGACTACCCATCAATTCATCGGTGACGTACGTGGCCTCGGTGCGATGATCGCGATGGAATTCGTCACCGATCGCGCCACAAAACATCCTGACAAGACTCGGACCAGTCAGTTCCTTGCTGAAGCGCTCAGGCGTGGCCTGATTCTCCTCTCGGCTGGAACCTATGGAAACGTGGTGCGTATTCTGGTTCCACTGACCGCCTCCGATGACCTGATCGAAGAGGGTCTCCGGGTAATGGAAGCGTCGCTGTCTGCCGTTGCATCGGCCGAATAGCGTCACGATCTCTCGATTTGAGTTCTTCCAATCTTGAATTAGTCGATCTCTTGCGACATTAGATTCACGGCCCAATGACTACACCAGCTCCTGACCTTTCCAAACTCCGGCTCAACCGCGACACTCCACCACCCGGGGTGCGTCATGCGCTGGTGCGCAATCTCGTCATCGTTGCAATCCTGGTGGCATTGGCCATCGTCGCGGTTCTCTATTTCCGCCGCGCCAATGTCCCGACCGTCCAGGTCTTTGCCGCGAACGCGAGCGCCGGGTCGAGCGGCTCAAGCGGGTCGGTTGGGGGAACCACGAGTGTCACCGCCAATGGCTACGTCGTGGCTCGGACGAGGGCATCTGTTTCTGCCAAGCTTGCGGGCCGCCTGGCCCATCTTGGCGTGAGCGAAGGTTCGTTCGTCCGGAAGGGCGAGGTGATCGCGCAGCTGGACAACACCGATTACGCGGCCCAGGTTGCCGGCGCGGACGCTTCGCTCGCCAGTGCCCGCGCCGATGTGGTCGAAGCCAACGCGAACCGTGACCAGCTCGAACGAGAAGCGAAACGCACACGCGACATCCACGCCCGATCGCCCGACCTGGTCTCCGCGCAGGACGTGGAATCAGTGGATAGCAAAGCGGCGCAGGCCACGGCCCGGTCGGGTGCGGCCGCGGCCCGCGTGAATGTCGCGGTCGCCGCGCTTGATTTCGCCAAGGCCAGCCTGGAGAACACCTACATCCGGGCGCCGTTTACGGGAACCGTCCTTCGCAAGGAAGCCGAGGTGGGAGAAGTCGTGGCTCCGAGCGTGGGAGGCGGGCTTACCCGCGGGGCCGTGGTCACCATGGCCGACCTGACGACGCTGGAGGTCGAGGTCGATGTCAACGAGGCCTACATCGGCCGAATCCGGAAGCCCCAGGGTGCGCGAATTACCCTCGATGCGTATCCCGACACGGCATTTCGCGGGGTCGTGCGCCAGGTGGTTCCGACCGCCGATCGGCAGCGTGCGACCGTCCAGGTCAAAGTGACGATTCTCGATCACGACCCGCGCATCTTCCCCGAGATGGGAGCCCGCGTCGATTTCATCGAGCCGGATTCCGGGCGGGAGACCCCGACCCTGGCCCAGCCCAGGATCCGGGTTCCCGCCGAAACGGTGACGCAGGTCAAGGGAAACAACGTCGTCTGGCTGGTGCGGGACAATCGCCTGGAATCCCGCCAGGTTGACGCGGGCCCGGTAAGCGGCGGCTACCGCGAAATTCGGAAAGGTCTCGCGGGGGGAGAACTATTGCTGAACGGCGGCGTGGAAAATCCCACTGAGGGGATGCGGGTGAAGACCGCGGCTGGCACGAAGTAGAACGCGGGGCGGCAACACACTAGCAGGGCGGCAGCGATGATATTCGAATGCACAACCCAAACTACCGAGTGATTTATGGCTCTCGTCGAAATCCGTAACGTCAACAAATCCTTTCAGCGTGAAGCCCAGAAGATCGATGTCTTCACCGATCTTACGCTCGATATCGCGGAAGGCGCGTTCACGGCGCTGATGGGCCCCTCGGGCTCGGGCAAATCGACTCTCCTCAACATGCTGGCGGGCCTCGACAAGCCGACCAGCGGCACCGTGCGAGTCGCCGGCGCCGACGTGAGCTCGATGTCTCCCGGCAAGCTCGCGGGGTGGCGCGCCAGTCATATTGGTTTCGTCTTTCAGCAGCTGAACCTGCTTCCGGTGCTCACGGCGCAGCAGAACGTGGAGCTCCCGTTGCTGCTCACCAATCTCTCGAAGAAAGATCGAGAGGAGCGGATCGGCGTTGCCCTCGGTGTCGTCGGCCTGGGCGATCGGATGAAGCACTACCCGCGCCAGCTTTCGGGTGGACAGGAACAACGCGTGGCGATTGCCCGCGCGATCGTCGCCGACCCGACCCTGGTGCTTCTGGACGAGCCAACCGGGCAGCTCGACGCCAAGAGCTCGCAGGACGTGCTCGACCTGCTGCAGCGGTTGAACAATGAATTCAGGAAAACCATCATCATGGTGACGCATGATGGTCATGCCGCCGAGCGTGCAAAGACGACGCTCCAACTGGAGAAAGGACGGTTGATCGAACGGGAGGCGGTCGCGGTATGAAATTCCTTCACCTGGTCGTCGCCAACCTTGGCCGCCACAAGCGGCGCACGATTCTCACGATCGCCAGTGTGGCGCTGGCACTCTTCCTGTATGCCACGCTTCGCAGCGTCGTTACCACCATTGATGCAACGGCACAGCTGGGCAACGCTCGGCGGCTGGTGACCAACAACGCCACCGGGATCACGTTTGCGCTTCCGCTCAGCTACGCCAACCGGATCCAGGCGGTACCCGGCGTTGAGGCCGTCACATTCGCCAACTGGTTCGGCGGACGGTATGGCGACGGCAAGCGATTCTTCGCGCAATTCGCGATTGACCCCGAGTCCTATCTGTCGATGTACCCGGAATCCGGCCTGCCGGAAGATCAGAAGCAGGCGTTCCTCCACGAACGATCCGCCGCTATTGTCGGCAATCGCCTTCTTGATGTCTTCGGCTGGAAACTCGGCCAGGACGTGACCATCCAGGGGACGATATATCCCGGAGATTGGACCTTCACCATTCGCGGGGTCTATACCCCGACCGACAAGACCTTTCCGGACGACGCCTTTCTCTTCCACCATGATTTCCTGGAAGAACGTACGGGCCGGCCGGGATTGGCGGGATGGTATGTGATGCGAATCGATCGACCGGACAACGCGGCCCGGATTGCCCGGATTATTGATGACCAGTTCAGAAACTCACGGGACGCCACCAAGACCGGTACAGAGCAGGCGTTCAACGCCAGCTTCGCGACAATGTGGGGCAACGTGAGCCTGCTCATGGGGACCATCGGCATGGCGGTCGTGTTCGCCATACTCCTGGTGACCGCCAACGCGATGATGATGAGTGCCCGCGAACGCACCGCCGAGGTGGGAGTACTCAAGACCATCGGCTTTACCGATGGGACACTCTTTGGCCTGGTGATGCTGGAAGCCGGCCTGATCACAATCACCGGCGCCATCATCGGCCTCGGAGGCGCCCGGTGGCTTTACCAGTCCACCAATTTCAATGGCGGCGGGGCCCTGCCCGGTTTCCGGGTGACCAACAGCACGCTGGCGATCGGTTTCGGTATCGCGCTGCTGCTCATGCTCGCGAGCGGCCTGGTGCCGGCGATTCGCGCGGCGAAGCTGCCGGTGGTCCAGGCGCTTCGCCGCGTCGAGTAACCCGGTTCCCAGTCGACCTTGCATCGGAGTTCCTCCTGAAGGTGGATGGTCCGGCACGGTCCGATCGCGCATTCTCAGGCAGTGCTGGCGTTCTGCGCTCCAATGCCTCGAAGCATCAGGGGTTTGAGTTCTACTTGTCTCCCGGAAAATGAGCACCCGATGAAAATCCCACTCGTCTACAACGCGCGAAGCGTTCTGCAGCGACCCGTTTCAACCCTGTTTACCGCGCTCGGGATTGGACTGGTGGTCGCCGTCTTCATCGGAATGCTGGCGCTGGCCAATGGTTTTCGCGCAGCGCTGACGAAGACCGGCTCGAGCGCCAATGTCCTGGTGCTGCGCCGTGGGGCTGATTCTGAGTTGTCGAGCGGGATCGATCGGGCCTCAGCCAGTATACTCTCCGCTTCCCCTCACGTGGCCGCGGGGTCCGATGGTCGCGCGATGCTGAGCCCGGAAGTGTATGTCGTTATCCCGCTGACACGACTGGGTGATGACAGCGGCGCGGTGGCAAACGTTGTGGTCAGAGGGATCACGGACGCCGCGTGGACGGTGCGAAAGAACGTGCAGGTCATTGAAGGACAGCGCCCTGTTTCCGGCCGGGCCGAGATCTGCATCGGTAAAACCATTGCGCCTCGTTTTCCTCATACGGCCGTCGGGGACAAACTCCGATTCGGCGGGAGAGACTGGAACGTGGTCTGCCACTTCAGCGCGGGTGGCTCTGCGTTCGAATCGGAGATCTGGGGAGAAAACGAACAATTCATGCCGGTCTTTCGCGGCGATGTGTTTCAGTCGGTGACCTTCCGGCTCAAGGATCCGGCCGCTTTCAATGAAGCCAAGCGTGCGCTGGAGGCGGACCAGCGGTTGACAGTCGATGTGCACCGGGAGTCAGACTTCTATGTGGAACAGTCGGCGGCGCTCGGCGGTCTCCTCCAGGTTCTCGCGATCGCCATCACCACGATCATGGCGGTCGGGGCGGTCTTTGGTGCCGTGAATACCATGTATGCCGCCGTCGCGTCGAGGACGCCCGAGATTGCGGTGCTCCTGACGCTGGGGTTTCATCCCCGCAGTGTGATGGCGAGCTTTGTGGCCGAGTCGGCGCTGATCGCGTTTATGGGCGGGATCATCGGCGCCATCCTCGCGCTTCCCATCAATGGACTCGTCACCAGTACGACCAACTGGGCCAGCTTCAGTGAAATCGCGTTCAGTTTCCGGGTCACGCCAGGCCTGCTGCTCGCCGGTCTGACCTTCGCGGTGGTTATGGGGATTGTCGGCGGGTTTTTCCCCGCGCGACGGGCGGCAAAAATGCCAGTCGTGCAGGCATTACGATAGGTCGACCCGGGTAAGACCGAAGGACCACGTTCAGTCGATTCACATCACGCTTGTCGCGCTGATCCCCGGCGAACATTTGTGGGGGCGTCACACCTCAAATTCTCTTCCCGGCGAGTACTACCATCGTGAAAGAGTTGATTGTATTGGAAGCTGCTGATATCTCCGCCGTTGCTCCTCACGGGTAAACGTTTCTCCGCGCCGTCCCTCAAATCCCTGCACGAGGTGGCATGCCCTCAGACTGTCTCTGGCATGAATCGACACCGCCACCGCCGACAGGCGGTGGGCAGATTCCCGAACGCGCGGATGTTGCCGTCGTCGGCGGCGGGTACACCGGTCTCGCGGCCGCTCGAGCTCTGGCCCGTGCCGGCGTCTCGGTCGCCGTGCTCGAGAAAGAATCACTCGGCGCCGGCGCCAGCACCCGGAATGGTGGTTTCGTGTTACCGGGGTTCCAGCTGGACATGGCTGTCCTGGTCCAGCGGCTTGGACTTGATCGTTCTCGCGCGCTTTATCAGGATTCTCTCGCGTCCATCGATTTCCTGAAGGCGCTGATCGGGGCGGAGTGTATTGACTGCGACTTTGACCAGGGTGGCCATATCACGGTGGCAGAGTCACCCCGGCAGTACCGCGCACTGGCGGCCTCTTCCCATCTTCTGAACACTTCGTTCGGCGCGGCAACGACCCTGCTCGGCGAGCGCGAAACTCGGCACGCGGTGGGATCGCCGCGGTATTGCGGCGGCCTTCTCGACCCGCTGGGAGCGCGGGTTCACCCGGCGCGCCTCCTCTCCGGGCTTGGCCATGCGGCCGCGATTGCTGGAGCTACCCTGGTGACCGATACCATCGCCACCCGCTTCAGGCGTCGGGGCTCGAGAACTGTGGTCGAATCTTCCCGCGGCCGCATCGAGGTCGATCAGCTGATCCTCGCGACCAACGGCTATAGCGGCCCTTTTCATCCCGGGCTCAGGCGGCGCATCGTACCTATTGGCAGCCACATCGTCGCGACAGCGCCGTTGTCGAACTCTCTCGCGGCCGAGATCCTCCCTGGTGGCAGGGTGGTGAGCGACAGCCGGAACCTGCTGCACTATTTCCGGATATCGCCGGATCGTCGTCTCGTCTTTGGGGGCCGGGCATCGTTCATGCGCGCCAGCCCGGCACGTCTCCGCGCAATTCTCCAGCGGGATATGACCGATATCTTTCCGCAACTGTCGAACTCTCCGATCGAGTTTGCCTGGTCTGGCAACGTCGGGTTTACCAGAGACCATATGCCACACGCAGGGCGAGTCGATGGAATTCTCTGCGCCGGCGGGTACTGTGGACATGGGGTGGCCATGGCGACCTACCTGGGAGACCGGCTGGGTCAGCATGTGGCCTCAGGGGTTCCCCTCCCCGCGGTTGCGGCATTGGACTTTCCCCTGATCCCGCTGTACAATGGCCACCCGTGGTTTCTTCCACTGGCCGGCGGATGGTATCGGTTTCGGGACTGGCTGAGCCAATAGGTGGCAGGCGGGTGGGACGGCAGACTCAGGACCATTGTCGGCAAGGGCTACGTAGCCCGAGGCGGGTACTCGCGAGAGATCCGAGACCAGGCCGATTTCCTCCCGTCTCATCCCTCCGCCACCCAATTGAAAGGAGCGCCGATTAATTGCGACTCGATAACTCCGAAGTGCTGCAACACGCCCGCCACTACCTGCATCTGCTCAATGCCAGTGAGCTCTCGCTGGAAGAAAAACACAGCCTGATCAGCGAGACCGTCGATAACTACGCGACCTATTACAACCGCGGGTTCATCACTTACCGGAAGTCGGTGACGGAAGCCGGTCAGTTTGCCGCCATTGAATGGTCCGGTGAAGGCGCTCTCCTCAAGGACATTCTCGGTCGCGAGTTCATCGATTGCCTCGGTGGCTTCGGAATTTTCAGCGCGGGGGTCAATCATCCAAAAATCGTGCACGCCGTTGTTACACAGATGAAGCGGATGGCCCTCAACAGCCAGGAGCTGCTCGAGCCCTGGCGGGGGGCGCTCGCGCGCCTTCTGGCCGAAGTCACTCCGGGCGATCTCAACAATTCGTTCTTCATCAACAACGGGACCGATGCTATCGAAGGGGCCATCAAGCTCACTCGGCTCTACACCCGGCGCCACACATTTATCTCCACCCTGTCCGGCTTCCATGGCAAGTCCTTCGGATCCCTCTCGCTCATGGGCAAGGCGATGTTCCGGGAACCGTTCCAGGAGGGGATGCAGGACGTGAGGTTCGTTCCTTTTGGTGATGCTGGTGAAATGGAACAGGAGTTTGTCCGGGCGGAACTGGTCGGGGTGAAAATCGCGGGTGTCGTCCTCGAACCGGTGCAGGGTGAGGCAGGGGCGGTGGTGCCGCCGGACGATTACTTCCCCCGGGTTCGCGAACTCTGCACCCGCTACGGTGCCCTCCTGATTGCCGATGAAGTGCAGACCGGCATGGGGCGGACGGGGAAGCTCTGGGGCGTGGACCATTGGAACGTGGTTCCCGACATCATGTGCCTCGGAAAATCACTCGGTGGCGGTGTTATGCCGCTCTCCGCGTTCGTGTCCACCGCCAAAATCTGGGAAGTCATGATCCCGAATCCGATCATTCACTCGACGACATTCGGGGGGAACCCTCTCGCATGCGCCGCCGGCATCGCCGCGATCGAGGTGACGCTCGACGAAGACCTGCCAGGCCAGGCGGCTACCAAGGGCGCGATGATGCTCACGGAACTTCATGGGCTCCAGGCCCGCTATCCCCAGATTCTCAAGGATGTTCACGGAAAGGGGTTGTTGATCGGTCTCGAGTTCCATCAGCAGGAGATCGGCTGGAAAGTGGCGTCCGGGCTGTTCAAACGCGGGGTGCTGGTGGCGGGAACCTATGCGAATGCCCGGGTGATTCGGCTGGAGCCAGCACTGGGAATCGCAACCTCGCTCCTGAAGGAAGTGCTCAATCGCCTGGAGGATACGTTCAGGACCCTGTAGGAGGGAAAGCGTGGCGACGAGGCCGTGACGGCATTGCCCTGTCTTCCCGAGCGTAAAGAGAGATCGCAAGGGGGGGAATCGTCTCGTGACTATGTTCGATTCACGAGCGTCAAAACAGCAACAGTTCCTCGGACAGCTCCGCGTGAAGCAGTTGTCCACTGGAAACAGAAGGGATTGAAGATCTCGAGTCGCCTACCTCGACCAGATCTCCAACCCCTTTCCGTTACTCTCGACGTTACGCCGTGTCGCGATATGCGCTATGCAGGAAGCTTACATCATCAGCTACTCTTCGTCGCTGCCTCCACCGGCCCAGCTGATGGTCATGCCGAACCAGATCTTGGTGCTTTCATCGAACTTGGCGGGGTCGGCGTTGTGCGGCTTGGTCGCCTCATCGCTGTTGATCTGAAAATGGAAGGCCGGCGCGAAAGACAACGATCCGGCGCTGAAGGAGGTCGACGCGGAAAGGTCCACGTGGGTCAACCCGTCGTCGAAGAAATTCGATGATTCGTCTGAAGCGGGATCGTCGTTGATCCCCTGGCCCGCGCTCAGCCCGGCCAGCGCGCCGAGGGTGAGGGAGAAAGACGGCGAGACCTGGATCGAGTGATTCACCATGCCTTCAAAATAGAATCCCTTGATCTTGTCCACGTCATAGTAAGCTGAGAACCTCGGAGATAACACGGTGGCGAAGCCCAGGCGTCCGTACACTTCGATGGTGTTCGCGTCGCTGGTAAGTCCGAAATCATTCGGGTAGATGTATCCGGTGGCGCCAAGTGTCAGAGTCGCCTTGCCAAAGGTGTTGCCGTACTCGCCCCACCAGTCAAACTCGGTGAGGTCCGGGCCAGCCTGGCCGCCGCCTTCGCTGATGTCGTTGGTCCCGTCGTATTTCCCGAGTTCGACATTACCCCATCCGCCGACCGTGATTGACCCGCTTCCCACCGGAACCGAGACCCAGAGGTCCGGCTGAATGACGGGCTTGCTGCTGAGGGTGAGGCCGCGCCATACATAGGAGCTGAAAATTCCCGCATCAGCACCGACGGAGACCTGCGCCGAAGCCTGCGAGACTGCGACCAGCGTGAGAGCAGTACCCAGCAGGAATGTTGACTTCGACAAGCGAAGCATGATATCTCCTTGAGCGGGTTGACGGGGAGGGGCTGTTTGACCTCTACTACTATGTGGTATTTCCCTGAATAACGCCAGATGTGACAATGTTTTATCGAACAATACGGCGGGGCACTTGCAAAGATTCTCGATCTTCACGGCGTTCCTGGCGGCGACCATGACCCCATCTGACGGGTATCATCACCCTGGCTAGAAACTCTCAATGGACGGCAGAGCGCTTCGATCAACACTTCGGCAGGCTCGTCGTGTTGCTTCGCCGTGAGCCGACGAACGTGGCCGATCAGAAGGACGCTCTGCGCCGCGCCATGGCTGCCCTGTTGGGTCCCGTGCTCATCGAAGCCGGGATCGAAGGTTCGCAGGTTCCCGATGACAACAGCCTCAAGGGCCGCCTGCTCTATCGCCGCGTGGACTCGATTGTCGTCTCGGAAGACGCGCCGCCCGCCGAGGTCCTGACACTGGCGCGGGCGCTGGCGAGTGATGACCTGCCAGTCGGAAGCTCCTCCGGAATCCAGGTAGAGCTGCTTCCTGCCTCCGCGGTGCGAAGCGACCTTCACCCGGTTGCTCCCCCGCCAGTGTCGCTCCCCGACGAGCCACCTCCGTCCCGGTCACGAACCATGTCCGGTCCGGTGGATGAAGCCCAGAGGATCGCGACCGCGCTCGATCACAGCTTTGACCAGGGTAACTGGATGGAGGCGCTCCAT
The DNA here is from genome assembly GCA_039931815.1 of Gemmatimonadota bacterium. GTDB lineage: Bacteria > Gemmatimonadota > Gemmatimonadetes > Gemmatimonadales > GWC2-71-9 > DASYPP01. The sequence continues at coordinate 11,593 of JBDTRF010000001.1, read as the reverse complement.
GCCGCGCAGGCCCTGGTCCGGCTCACCCTCCGATTTCCCGATCACGAGCGTCGCGCGTATCTGCTGTCGCTGCGCCGGATTTTCACCCGGCGAATGCTGGATGAGTTCATCCAGTTCTCCATGCGATCCACCGAAGAGCAGGCCAGGATAGCCGAGGTGCTTCAATTCTCCGGGCCCGAAGCCATCGAGCTCATGGTCGATCACATCTGTCAATCCGAATCGATTGGCCCTCGGCGCTTCATCCACGACATTCTCGCGTCCACTCCGGATTCAGTGCCGCTGCTGCTGCCACTCCTTTCCAGTCCGCGCTGGCACGAGGTACGACACAGCGCAGAACTCCTTGGTCGCCTCCAGGTGCCGGATACGATTCCTGCCCTGCGATCGGCGATGGAGCACCCGGACGCGCGGGCGCGCCAGGCCGCCGTGCTGGCGCTCGCGGAATTTCCCGATCAATCGGTTATCCTGCCGATTCGACGAGCCCTCGCCGACCCTTCACCGCTGACTCGCGCGAGCGCGGCGCACGCCCTTTCCCGGCGGAGCTCGCCCGGTCTTGCGATGCCGCTGGTCGCAGCCCTGGAGAGTGAAAAGGACCCGGTCGCATGGTCTGCCCTGATGACGGCGCTGGCGGGAATCGACTCTACGGAAGGGATGAATGAGCTGGTGACGTTGGCGCTCGACCGTCACCCCATGCTCAAGGCGGGCCGGCCGATGTCGCAGCGCCTCGCGATTGTCCAGGCCCTGGCCGGGAGAAAAAACGTGGCGGTCGTCCGTCGGGCGCTGGAGCGACTGGTGAAAGAGGGGGAGGGTCCCGTGCGGCGTACCGCGGAAGAAGCGCTCAAGGATCAGTCGAGCTCTTGAACCCGTCAAAAAAACTGCCCCGGCCTTTCCAGTTTCGGAAGGACCGGGGCAGCAGTGCACACCAAATTCACAGGCAACCATTGCTCCGACTGACCGCCCGAGGCCCTAGTGCAGCGGATGCACTCCAAGCGCTTCAATGTGCAGGTTCAGGTTGTGATTGACCCGGAATCCAATGATGCCCTTGGTATCGACCGCGCTTGCTGGAGCGGTATACACCGTCTTGCCATTCACCATGAAGTCGACCGAGTCAGGTTTCACGAGAAAGCTGATTTCGTTCGTGACGTCCCCATCCGGCTTCTGCTGCACGATGGCGTCGCTGGCGGTCCAATCGACGACGTTGGAAGTCGTCGCTCCATTCCGGCGCTTGATGAGAAACTTCCCATCGCCCCGGATCAGGAAATAGGTGTAGCTCTGGCTGGGGGCCTGGAGATTCTGACCCCCAAGGAAGAGTCCAAAGCCTTCCGCGTGACCGGAACCGGGGAAGAGGTGAATCTTGGAAACCGAATGGACTCCTCCGGTCACTTTGTCGGCGTCTCGATAGAGGATGACCGCGGGGCCGGTGGTGAGGTGCCACCCGGGCGCCATGTCATCGAACTTGAGCGAGGTCAGGGCCGCGTTGTTATCCGTGCGCGCCATCCATCCCTGGGGCAGCGTCCCGGTACCCTTCACCGCGTTGTCATGATCCATATGAGCATGGGTGGTGTCCTGGGCCAGGACGGGGCCGGCGGCGAGGGCCAACAGAATCGAAGCTAGATGCAGTCGCATAAGGTTTCTCAGATTGGTGGTTGGGTGTGATGCCAGCGAAGAATGTTAGAGTGCGGGTTACAGACGATCTCGATATCCACAGGCGCACAGGCCCTGGTCCAGACTTGCCAAAGCAGGGGTTCGCACACTAATCTACCGACTGTCGACGCCTACTACTGGAGCCAGGCCTCTCATGTTTCACGCCCTGTATCTCATCTTTGCCGGGATCGGAGCCGCGCTTATCCTCGGCGCGCTGACCTTCGTGTCGCTGCTGATCGGAGGATTGATCAACGGGATGATCGTCCTGCTCTCCGGGCCGCTGATCGATCGCATTATTGAAAAGCGGAAGACCAAAACCGCGACCGCCTGATTCAGGGTACGGTCTCTTCCGCCGCCGCGGCTGGTTTGCTGGCGGCTTTCCTCGCCCCATCGCAATTGATTTTCAGTCCTGCCAGCCCCTCCCGAAGACCCCGCAACCGCGTGTGTAACCCGCCGGTTCCCCGGGCCAGCCCCGACATCATTGCTGCCGTTGCCGCGATTCCGCTGAGCCCCAACCCGGAAGCGCCCGACTTCATTTCATCCAGCATCCGCGAAAGACTCTTGCGGGAGCTCTCCATCTCGGACGGCGAGTTGAGCTTTTCGATCAACGTGTGGATCCGGGCCAGCTTCTGAACCTGGGCATCCAGAAAAACAAGCTGCGCCTGCTGTCGGGACGAGAGTTTTAGGGCCATGGCGGAGTGTACACCCCCGGTCCGAGGCTAACAATGCTCGACATCAGCCCTGACACTGGCGTTTTCGGCCTATGTTCGGTATAGTAACAGCCCTGAATTCAGACGATTCCTTGACATGACCGCAACCGAATTTTGCGATTTTCGGCATGCACCCAGCCGGTGACGGGAGTACCTTCCGTGCGCCGCGCACGCACCCTGGTATACGTCCCAGGGCCCGGATCGGATTTCCGGGCCTTTTGTTTGGTCGTGATGTTCCATCAGATACCTGCGGCGACCGCCAATCCGCATGAGGCTCCAGAACTTTCGCACTGCTGGCTCCGTAGGCGGGCCGGGACTCCCGGCCTCACGACCCTTGTTCACGTTTCTCCTGGTTCAGCCCCATGAAAATCTCTGACATCGCGATTGAACGCCCGGTCCTGGCCAGCATGATGAGCGCGGCGCTGGTGTTGTTCGGCGTGCTGGGGTATTCCCGGCTTTCGGTGCGGCAGTATCCCGATGTCGATCCTCCGATCATTTCGGTGAGTACGACGCTGCCGGGCGCAAACCCCCAGGTCGTAGAGTCCGCCGTCACCGATATTCTCGAGGAGGAGTTGAGCACGGTCGAGGGCCTTCGAACACTGACCAGCGCAAGTTCGGAACAGCTGAGCAATATCACCCTGGAGTTCAACCTCGACCGGCCGGTTGAAGCTGCCGCCCAGGACGTGCGGGACAAGGTCGCCCGGGTTCGTGGTCGGCTTCCCGAGGAGGTGCTTGAGCCCGTTGTCTCCAAGCAGGAGGCGGATGCCAATCCGTTCTTCTGGCTGGCGCTCGAGGGCGCGAACTACGATCTCCTCCAGTTGTCGGATATTGGTGACCGGGTCGTCAAGACGCGGCTCCAGACGCTGCCGGGTGTGGGGCAGGCCCTGATTTTCGGAGAGCGTCGATTTTCCATGCGGGTCTGGCTGTCCGCCTCGGAACTGTCCGCCCGTAACCTGACGGTGCAGGACGTGGAAACCGCCATTCGCAGCCGGAACGTGGAAATTCCTTCGGGTCGCATCGAATCCACCCGGCGGGAATTCAGCGTCCGTTCCCTGGGAGAGCTCAAGAGTCCTGAAGAATTTGCCGACATGGTGGTCGACAATCAGCATGGCCAGATGATCCGGCTGCGCGACCTGGGCCGAGTCGAGCTGGGTGCGGAGAATGAGCGGAGCGCGCTGCGGTACAACGGAACACCGGCCGTGGCGATCGGCGTTATCCGCCAATCCAAGGCCAACCTGATCCAGGTCGCCGACGCCATCCAGAAGGAGTTGCCTGCGATCCAGCAGGCGCTTCCGCCAGGTGTCAAACTTGAAGTCGCGTTCGATCAGTCGATCTTCGTCCGCCGTTCCATTGAGGAAGCCAAGTCGACGCTGGTCATCGCCGGCCTCCTCGTTGTCATCATCATTTTCATTTTCCTTCGAAACCTCCGCGCCACCATCATCCCGGGCCTCGCCATCCCGGCGTCCATCATTTCGACCTTCGCCGTCATGTATGCGCTGGGGTTCTCGATCAACAACCTGACCCTGCTGGCGCTCACCTTGGCGATCGGTATCGTCGTCGACGATGCGATCATCGTGCTGGAAAACGCCTATCGGCACCAGGAAGAACTGGGCGAGGATCCCCACACGGCCGCCGTCAACGGGACCAGGGAAATCGCCTTTGCCGTGCTGGCCACGACGATATCCCTGGTTGCGGTTTTTATTCCACTTGCCTTTCTCAAGGGCTCGACCGGTCGGCTTTTCAATGAGTTCGGCATCGCGGTTGCCGGATCGGTCGTCATCTCGGGGTTCGTCGCGCTTACGCTGACGCCCATGCTCTGCTCGAAGATCCTCCGCGTGCCCAAGCAGCACGGGCCCATCTTCCGGGCCTTTGAACGGGGATTTGAATCCACCGCGACCTACTATACCCGGACCCTGGGATGGGCGCTCCGCCACCGTGCCGTCATTCTCGGTGGCGCCGCGGCGACGATCGTCGTCGCCCTGGTGATGTTCAAGACTCTCAAGCGGGAGTTCATCCCTCCGGAAGACCAGGGCTATTTCATCACCATTGTCTTCGGCCCCGAGGGGTCGACGCTGGCCTACACCGATCAGTACGAACGGCAGGTCGAAGCGATCCTCGCCCGGACCAAGGACGTGGAAGGGTATTTCAGTATCCTCGGATTTGGTGGCCGGGTGAACCAGGGGATTCTGTTCGTTCGGCTCACCGACTGGAGCAAACGAAATCGACAGGTGAAAGATGTGATTGGCGAGGTGCAGCCCCAGCTCTTCGGTATTCCAGGCGTCTTTGCGTTCGCCAACCAGCCGGCCGCATTCGGCGGATTCGGGAATCCGGTGCAGTTCGTGGTGCAGCATCCGGATTTCGGGATGCTGACCGGAGCCATGGATAGCCTGGTGGCCCGCGCGCGGCGCGTCAAGGGGCTGGTCAACGTGGACACCGATCTCCGGGTAAACAAACCGGAACTCACCGTGACGTTTGATCGCAACCGGGCTGAGGATGTCGGCATTCCGGTGCGGGACGTCGCGTCTGCGCTGCAGAGCCTGCTGGGCGGCCACAAGAGCAGCACCTTCACCCGGGCTGACAAGTTGTACGACGTCATCACTCAGCTCAAACCGGAGGAACGGGCCACGCCGGCTGACATGAGCGGGATCTATCTCCGGGGTAACCAGGGGCAGCTGGTTCAGCTTGACGCGCTGGCCAAAGTCGCTGAAGGGGTAGGCCCCCAGTCGCTCAACCACTTCAATCGCGTGCGGAGCTTCACCCTTACCGCCAACCTGGCACCGGGCTTTACCCTGGGCGAAGCGCTCGATTCGCTCCGCGCCGTCGCCGCGACGGTGCTGCCCAAAGGCAGCAGCACGGCGCTGGCCGGCGAGTCCCGTGAGCTGGAAGAAAGCGGTGGCGCCCTTTACTTCGCCTTTGTCCTGGCGCTCATCGTGGTGTTCATGGTGCTGGCGTCGCAGTTCGAGTCACTGATTCATCCCTTCACCGTGCTCATGGCGGTTCCGCTGGCCGTGACGGGGGCGCTGGTGACGCTCAAGATTGCCGGCTCGACGCTCAACCTGTACAGCCAGATCGGAATGATCCTGCTGATTGGTATCGTGACCAAGAACTCGATCCTGCTTGTCGAATATGCCAATCGCCTGCGGGCCAAAGGGCTGACCCCGTTTGACGCGATGGTGGAATCGGGCCGGGTGAGGTTGCGCCCCATTCTGATGACTTCGTTCGCCACCATCATGGGCGCCGTGCCGATTGCCCTGGGGCTCGGCGCCGGCTCGATCAGTCGACGCCCGCTGGGCTATGCGGTAGTCGGTGGCGTTTTCTTTTCCACCATGCTCACCCTGTTCCTGGTTCCCGTGGTGTGGGTGATTTTCGAAGGGCTCCGCAGCCGAGCGGTCCAGCCGAAGCCGGACAGCGTGCCGGCCATTGTGGAGGCCCACTGATGTTGTCACTTCTGCTCGCACTTCAGATCACCACCGCCGTCGACACGCTGCCGCGGATCACGCTGAACGATGCACTGGCCCGGGCGACCCGGCTCGATCCGAACTATGTCGCGGCCCTGGGGCAGGTGGGAACCGCGAACTGGGGCAGGCGTGCCGCCATGTCGACCTTCGTGCTTCCGTCTTTGACGGTGTCGCTGGACCTGACCAAGTACTCGAGCGCTTTCTTCAATATCGGGACCGGCGGCCTCCAGTCTACCTCCGCCAACTTCCAGGCGACCGCCCGTTATGAAATTTTCAGCGTACGAAAGTTCGCCGAGCTTTCTCGCACCCGGGCCGACCTGGAAGGCGCCGTGGCCGGCACCATGGAGGCTCGTTTCTCGGCGGCCCTGCTCACCGAGTCGGATTTCTATGACGTGCTCGCGAACCAGGATCTCGCAGGGGTCACCGACGAGCGCCTCAAGCGGGCCCGCGAGGCATTCCAGGTGGCGCGGGCCCGGGTGACCTCGGGTGCCGCCGTGCAAACCGATTCACTCCAGCTTTTTCTCGAGCTGACCCGGGCCCAGGTGGAACAGCTGCGCCAGGCATCGGCGCTCAAGGTCGCCCGGTTACAGCTGGGCCGGCGCATCGGGATCTCCGGTCCGGTCGAAGCGGTACCGCTCGACAGTGTCTCTGCCGCAGAGCTTCCGATCGAGCTGACCCAGGCTGTCACGCTGGCGCTGTCCCAGGGTCCTCAGTACCGGGTCGCGCGCGCCAATGAACAGTCAGCCCGCGCGATTCTCAAGTCCCGGCGCGGAGAGTATCTCCCAGTCTTTACCGCCACCGCGTCGCACACCCGGTTTGATACCCGGATATTTCCTGGCGCCCGGAATATCTCTTCCATTGATTTCGGCGTCTCCCTGCCCATCTGGGACAACGGGCAGCGCGAAATCGCGATCAGCCAGGCGCGGGTCAACCGGGATGTGGCCGAGGCGATTCGCGCTGACCTGGAAAACGCGGCGCTGACGGACGTGACCCAGGCATACGAGGCCTACAACACGGATCGCGTCACGGTCGATCTGCAGCAGACTGCGGTGCTGGTTGCCCGGGAAAACTATCGAGTGCAGGAGGCGCGCTACCGCGCCGGTGCTTCGACAATCATCGAGTTGTTAAACGCCCAGGTGGATCTGACCCAGGCAGAGAGTGACCTGGTCCAGGCTCGTTTTGCCGCCCGTCTCGCTCTGGCCGGACTGGAAGCGATCATTGGCCAGCGACTGACAACCGACCGTGTGCTCCCGTGAGATACTCCTTTCTTCGACCTGCCCCAAAGAATCGCGAAATGACCATGTCGATGCTCCGGTTTTCTTTCGTCTTCGTCGCCGCTGGTGTGCTGGCCGGCTGTAAGAAGGATCCCAAGGCCGCCGCCGCTGGCGGACCGCCCGGCGGGTTCTCGATGCCGGTGGAGGTGGCCGTAGCACGGAAAGACACCGTCGTCGATGCGATCGCGGCGACCGGCCAGGTCGAGGCCATGCAGGCGATTGAGCTTAAGCCCGAGGTGGAAGGGCGAATCACGGAACTGCTGGTTCGCGAGGGTCAGGAGGTGGCGGCAGGCGGTGGGCTTTTCAAGATCGATGACGCCGAGGCCAGGGCCCAGCTGGCCCGGGCGCAGGCCGACTGGGATCTGGCCAGCCAGGCCCTCAAGCGGACCCGTGATCTTCAGACCCAGAACGCCTCGTCCGCCGCCGATCTCGAGCGCGCCGAGGCGGCAGAGCGCAGCAGCCATGCGCAGGCGGACATTCTCGCGCTCCGGGTTACCCGCTCGACCGTGCGGGCCCCTTTCGCGGGTGTCGTCGGCCAGCGATTTGTCAGCCTGGGAGACTATGTGACGTCCAGCACTCGGCTGGCCACGCTGCAGACGGTGAATCCGCAACGCGCGGCCTTCCAGGTTCCCGAGAAATACGCCCAGAAGCTGAGAGAAGGACAGACCGTACACTTCCGGGTGGCGGCCATTCCCGGCGAGGAGTTTGTCGGGATTGTCGACTTTGTCGACCCGGTCATCCAACTGCCCGCCCGGACCATTCTGATCAAGGCCCGCGCTCCCAATCCTCAGCACAAGCTCCAGGCCGGCATGTTTATCGAGGCTCGCCTGGCCACAGACGTACGGCCGAACGCGGTGCTCGTCCCGGAGGAATCCATTCTCCCGATGCAGGGCGCCAACTTCATCTGGGTGGTCGCCGAGGGAAAGGCGAGTCGGCGGGCCGTCGGACTGGGCGTGCGCATTCCCGGTTTCGTGGAGATTCTGAGCGGCATCGATCCCGGCGACCAGGTGGTCGTCGGCGGCCTGGAGCGGTTGTCAGAAGGCATCCCGGTCAAGGCAACCGTGGTCGAACGAAAACCGGTCGTTCCCACCGAGAGCTGATCGCTGCCTGCCTGCTCGGGCTCGGTGCCCCGGGCCCTCCTCAATATCCGGGACCGGGTTGACATCACGACGGTCACGGTCCGGGGTGCCTGCCCCCGGTCTTTCCCGTTTACCTTCCGATCTATTCTGACTTCTTCCTCACCACGTGAGCTCGCTATGCAACAGACGTGTCGAGAGATCATGACCAAGACTCCCGCCTGCATCGAACCTGGTGCGACGGTCGAGCAGGTGGCGCTCCTGATGAAACAACGGAACGTTGGATCGGTACCCGTGGTGGAAAGCCTTGATACCATGGTTCTCGTCGGCATCATTACCGACCGCGATCTGGCCATCAAGGTGATCGCGGAGCGACGCGACCCGGGTGAGGCGCGCGTCGGCGAGATCATGACGGCCAACCCGATCGTGTGCGCGCCGGAAGACGAGATCCAGCGAGCGCTGGAAACGATGGCCCGGCAGCAGGTTCGCCGGCTTCCGGTGGTCGAGCAACGCCGGGTCATTGGCATTATTGCGCAAGCCGACATCGCGACCCGGCTCAACGCTCCAGCGGATACCGCCACCCTGGTCGAGCAGATCTCCAGGGAATGGAAGGACATGTGACTGTCCGGGCGAGTGATCGCGAGCCGATAATCCTGAGGTGGGGCACCCCGCGCTTTCGAGTTGGCCGCCGGCTACGACATCACTCGCGGGTCGCGTTTTTCATTTCGTTCCTTTTTCTCGGCGTAGCTTCACCGGTGTCCGCCCAGGTGGCCGGTCGCTGGAAAATCTCCCTTGAGCGGGGACCTGGCTCGACCACTATGGGAGAGCTGAGGCTGGAAACGCCCGCCAACCAGGTGCGAGGTCAGTTGCTGCTGGAGAACAGTGACTCTGCCTGGGTTTCACTTTCGGATGGGCGAATCGACTCCGCGGGACTCATGTCTTTCGTGGTGAAACTTCCCCAACCAGTTCATTTCGAAGGTCGCCTGGCTGGCGATGAGCTGGCGGGAACGGCCTCCGATCAGCGCGGCCGCTTTCGCTGGCGCGGCGTCCTGTTGCGTGAGGATGACGAGTACTACGCGGCACCGCCTCGTTTTCGGCAGCGCCAACTGGTGATCCCGGCGGACATCCTGTACCGGATCCCCGGGAAATGGATCGCGGCGGCATCCCGTGCCGGCGAAACCCCTGCCGCCGCGCGCCGCCGCTATCAGGATATCGCCGTGAGGTCCGGTGTTTCGCCGCTTCCTGCGGAGAGCCTGGGAACGGCCGGCCTGTACCGCGCAATGGGATTGCTCAACCGGAAGGAGACAGTGTCCGCGAGTATCCGGACCCTGGAACAGATCCGCACCGTCCTCGGCGCGGACAGCTCGATCAGGAAGTTCGATTATCTCTTTCGTCCTCAGGGGACCTGGCTGGTGGACATTCACGATGTCGCACTGGCCCGCGCCAGGCGGCCGTTTCCTGGCCTCGGCTGGGAGAGCGCTCGCCCGGCCCTGGCTGCCGCGGGCCTGCTGGACTCAACACTGGCCGGCGTTGAAATAATTCCACTCGCAGTCTATCGACTCTTCGTCCTCTCGGAATCCGATACCGCGGTATTCAACGCGACGCGACTTCGAATCAAGAGTGGTGACGCGGTATCCGCAGCGGCGGTGGCGAGTCTGCTCCAGGGGTACGCCGAGGCCTCGCAATGGTACGTTGCCGCTATTCGATTTCTGATGGAACAACAGTGGATCGGGGATCATGCCGCTCGGCGATCACCGGCGGACCTGGTGCGCGCGTTCTGGGGAGAGCCGGCGCCGCTGCCCGAAATCCAGGTCAAGCTGTTTGGATATCCCGAAGGAGCCGAACGAGTCGGGTCTGATTCCGGCCTCTTCAACCTGATCTTTACTCCGGAAAACGCGCCGGCACAGGACTGGTTGCGTCGGCACGGAGCGCCCGCGCTGGTGACCGCGGCGCATCGCCTCCGGCCGGTGCACGATGATCGCACGGTGTTTCAGCTGGGGACCGCGGTGTATGCGGTATCCTCGCTTGGAGAATATGCCGCGTCGTCGTATGGTGGTTTCCTGGAGGCTCGTGACGCCATTCTCCTCGATCCCAGCTACCAGCCTCTCATGGCACTGGGTACGCTGGTCCACGAGTGGCAGCATCTTCTTCATGAGCATCGACGCCAGTCGACCCTTCGCGGAAGTGGCTTCCGGCTCGAGGGCGGGCAGGTGCTCGTCTGGCCGCTCGATCCCTTCCTGGCCGAAGGACTGGCCGAATGGCTCACTGAAGTCGCGCTGGCCCCCGCCTATCAGGAGTATCCCTTCCTCGCATTCGGCGAGGCCGAAAAGAGGGTCTGCCTCCCGGATGACAATCCACACAACCTGGGATACCTGATGGTCCGAACCCTGGCCGGGACGCTGGGGGACCCGCTCGCGACGGTGGCCCTGCTGGTCCGCGCCGGTACAACTCCCGAAGAGGTACTCCGCGATCATCGGGTAGCCACCGCATGGGGCCGCTTCCCGGGTGCCGACCGGGTTTTCCCCCGTCGCGGTGGACCGGTACTGATCCCGCAGGTGACGTTCACGGTCGAGGACGGAGAACCCGGGCTGGTCGAGTTCCGCATCATAGGTTCCCCATGACTGACCGCGAACCCGCCTGTTTATATTGCTCCCGATGAAAACCAGCTATCTGATCGCCGGGCTCCTGGCAGCCTCTACCGCTTCTGCTTCAGCGCAGGCAACCAGGGCGGAGCGGACCGAGTACCGTGAGACATCGTCTTACGCAGATGTGATGACGTTCCTCGATTCGCTTGGCCGCCGAACCCCCGACGCCCGCCAGTGGATTTTCGCCCAGAGTCCTGAAGGGAAACCGCTCCCCGTCGTTCTGGCTGCGCGCCCAATGGTGGACGGCCCCGCCGCGGCGCACCGGAGTGGCAAGCCGATTCTCCTGGTGCAGGCCAACATTCATGCCGGCGAAATCGAAGGCAAGGAAGCAGCCCAGATGCTGCTCCGGGATCTTACCGTCGGCCCCCTGCGCTCATTGCTCGACAGCGTCATCGTCCTCGTCATTCCCATTTACAACGCCGATGGGAACGATCATTTCGCTCCGGGTGATCGCAACCGCCCCGGTCAGAACGGCCCGGCGATTGTTGGCGAGCGCGCCAATGGCCAGGGCCTCGATCTGAATCGCGACTACGTCAAGATGGAGGCGCCGGAGACGCGGGGCTCCCTTGAGCTGATCAACGCGTGGGATCCCGATTTCTTTATCGATCTCCATACGACTAACGGCAGCTATCACGGCTACCTGCTCACCTATTCGCCCGGACTCAACCCCAACAGTCCCGCGGCCAATGATTTTGTCCGTGATCGCTTTCTTCCCGCCATTCGGCTTCGAATGCGGCAGCGGCACAAACAGGAAACGTTCTGGTACGGCAATTTTCGCAACCAGACGCC